>JAAEPH010000186.1 GCA_024232855.1 Gammaproteobacteria bacterium | reverse complement strand
GTTACACCTTGCAACGAGACCTCGTTGAAAAAGGCTATCACTGTGATGTCGTTGCTCCGACCAGCATCCCCAGCCCACGTGGAAAACAAGTCAAAACGGATCGTATCGATGCGGCACAACTGGTGCAATTCTATGCCAATGATCTGCTGACGCTTGTGGCCATACCCGAGCCAGAGCAGGAACAAGACCGAGACCTGATCCGATCACGCCAAAAGCTGTTAGAGCAACAAACGGAACTGCGTAAACATATACAGGCCTTGCTACGTCGAAATGGACGTCACTACAAAGTCGAGACTCAGAATAAATCCCACTGGACCTTGCGCCATTATTGTTGGTTGGAAAAAACCATCGAAGCCTCATCAGGGAGCCTTAAAGTCAACCTGGAACTGCTGGTGCGCCAATTAAAAGGGATTAACAGCATTCTGACTGAGTACGCCCAGCAGATTGAACCTAAAAAAATCAGTTGCCCCTGCCAAGTCCAAAAACTAGCACTAAATTTCCTGGTTGGAGGCAGCGGATGTCATGTCGAAAAATCCGCAGACACTGCAACTGCGTTACCTGCAGACCCTTAACGACATATCCAGCGAGAATGCCACGACGATCGTGTTCCCATTACCGATCGATGTCGTGAAAGCGTTCACCGGAACAAAGACGGAAGTTGCCGACTAATAAGCAAGGGGTAATTCGGGGGGGGGGGTAGTATACCTGTCAGGATTGCAGGTAATTAAGGTGACAGTTTACTTATCTCTCGATTAAGTAAACTGTCACCATTATTCATAGGCGGATAAAAACTTACCCTCTTGCGAAAGGCCTTTCACCTGTAGATCTTCAATTCGAATTTTGGCAGAGCGAATCATGCCATCGATTTGCGCTTGATCTGGTGCTTCCTGCTTAAGTTTCCGGATCCTTACCAGATTCTCTAATGGTTCTATAGACATCCTCGTCCTCCTTTATCCATATTTTGGGTTGCGCCAGCACACGTGTTACAAAGGCGTTTTCCTGCTGCACTTTTTCCTTGAGCTCATCGAGGCCATATATCGTTGGATTAATAGTCCGGCCCAGTTGCTGCTCGGCCTCAAATAATAACTCCATAACCTCTGAGTAGGCCAATTCTTCCGTCACCACGAACAAATCAACGTCGCTTTTGGCGGTATCTTCGGCTTTGGCTGTCGATCCATATACAAAGGCCAACGCTATGCCATTCAGAATTGAATCTACTGCGGTCCTGATGACGTCTGCGACACCAAATGTCTTTCTTACGATACCCAGTAATTCCCGGAATATCGGGCATTCGGGATTCGCCTGGCAATGGTTTTGATTGCCAACTTTTTTCTTTACGACCAGGCCGGCCGCTGCCAGGCGTTCCAACTCCCGGTTTACTGTGCCCTTGCCAATATTGGCAAGACTCACTACTTGATTGAGGTAGAAGCTCTGTTCAGGCTGGCCATAAAGTAATCCCAACACCCGTTGTTGGGTTTTGGTAAAGAGCACATTGTTCTCGTGACCCCGCTGTTCTCGAGGGCCTTCAAAGTGCCTGGCCAGTAGAAAACAGGGAATGTTTGCGCTTGTAGGCGCGCAGCTGGTGATAAGTCAAACCCAGTTTCTCTGCTGTCTTACGCTGATTGAATTGACAGCTTTCCCAGGTCTCATTAATAATTCTTACCTCCATCGATTGAATGTATTGCTTTAAGCCTCTGATTTGAGGAACAGGCAATGTTAACGAATCGGGGCCAGGTCCAACTTTCATATCATCGTCAGTTTTTGTTGAATCGGCATGCGCAAGCACACGATAGGGCGAATCAAAAGGATCGTAAATAATCTGGTCGATCGGATCATCGGGATTCTCGCTGCGATAGACTGCTCTCTCGACAACATTTTTTAACTCCCTGACATTGCCCGGCCAGGAATACTCTCGCATGCTCTGAGCCGCTTCAGCGCTAAATCCGGGGAAGTACTCTCGATCAAGTTCTTTCACCATACGCACCGCAAAATAATCGGCCAACAAAGGTATATCTTCGTCTCTGAATCGCAGGGGGGGTAAAGTAATCACATCGAAGGCGAGACGATCCAGCAGGTCACTGCGAAACCGGTTTTTCCGCGCCAGCCCGGGCAAGTCGCTATTGCTTGCCGCGACCAGCCGTACATCAACCTCTATGACCTCATCTCCACCCACGCGAATCAGTTCGCCGTATTCGATTAGACGCAACAGTTTTTCCTGTACCCTCGGGGAAGTGGTCGCTATTTCATCGAGAAACAGCGTGCCGCCCTGGGCGCGCTCAAAATATCCGCGATGCAGCCTGATCGCGCCACTGAAAGCCCCCAACTCGTGACCGAACAGCTCCGATTCGATCAGGCTTTCACTGATGGCGGCACAATTCAGCTTTAAATAAGCTTGCCCCCAGCGCTCCGAAAGATAGTGCACACGCGCAGCAACCAGCTCTTTACCAGTCCCCCGCTCACCGATTATCAGTGCTGGTTTATTGAGCGGCGCAAGACGACTGACTTGCTCCTGGACGGAAAGAAAGCTCGAAGATTCTCCAATCATCCTGTCGTTGTAATTTTCCCTCATACTTTTGCATATTCACTAATTGATGGATAATTAAACTACTTATTAGTTATTTAAGCTACAACAAAATACAGACAAAAATCGAGGAACTCAGATTAAACCCATGAATTCAATAGCTTATAGATTTATCTATAGTTGGCACATTTACTGCATTGTAGATAAGGGAAGTAAATCTTAAACAATAGCCGGAATGGTATTAGCCGGTAATACGAGGTGAATAATGGGTATTTTTTCAAGAATCAGCGACATTATTAATTCCAATATCAATGCGCTATTAGACTCGGCCGAGGACCCGGAAAAAATGGTTCGACTGGTGATACAGGAAATGGAAGAGACCCTCGTAGAGGTTCGAACCAACTCTGCCAGGTTGCTGGCAGACAAAAAAGAACTGACCCGCCGCTTTGAGCGTCTGGTGAAACAATCCTCGGATTGGCAAAGCAAGGCTGAGTTGGCGCTCAGCAAAGGCAGGGAAGATCTTGCCAAACTTGCGCTGATCGAGAAATCCGAGGTCAATGATATTATCGAGGCCATCGAATCCGACAGGGCAAAACTCGAAGAAACGCTCAATAAATTGACCGAGGATATCGAACTGCTTCAACTCAAACTGAACGAGGCCAAATCCAGGCAAAAAATTATTGTCATGCGCACCCGGGCCACCGAAAGCCGGGTTACTGTAAATCGCAAGCTGCGCGACAACGACGTTGAAATGGCAATCAGTAAACTGGATTATTTTGAGAAGAAAATTGATCAAATGGAAAGCCAGATAGAAGCCGACGCAATCGGTAATTCCAGCCTTCACAAGGAATTCGACGATCTCGAAATGCAGGATAAAATCGACCAGGAATTGCAGGAACTGAAAAGCAGGATAAGCGATACCAGCAAACCCGATGTTGAATCCGAATCAGCGGCAACTAGCGCCAAAAAATAGCCGCCAAATAACAGGGGCTACTTCAGCACGCGTTGCACTAAAGGATAATGTGTTGCTTGCAAAGCCATCAGGAAGCCATGAAAATGTTAAATTCAAGACAAGAGGATAAACCAGCCGTTGGCGGTCTCTTAATACCGGGGCATCAAGATGTTTAATAGCGCAACTATCTGGATACTCATTCCGCTAACTGCGCTTATGATTCCCATCATCGCTATCGTGGCGAGTGTTTTCAAAGCACGATATCGAGCCCAGCAAAGTAGTATTACAGACGAAGACCGGGAGCGTCTCGCCGACCTCGTGCAGGTTGCCGATACCCTGGCAAATCGCGTAGCAACCCTGGAATCCATCCTCGACGCCGAGTTCCCCGATTGGAGAGACGACCATGAAGGAGAATAATCCCAAATTGTCGCTTGACCGGCGCAGGGCCTGGGTCGGAGGCGTTTGCGCGGGGCTGGCAAATTATCTGAATATAGATATCCCTATCGTCAGACTAGTCTGCTCCATCGGCATGCTGACCTGGTGGCCGACAATCATCGTCTATATCGCCTGCTATCTCTGCTTAAGCGAAAGCACGCCCTCGATAAGAGAATTTGGCAACAATTTTTCCAACACGCGAATCGCCAGGCATTTTAAAAAAGTTGACTATAAAAAACGTATTTACAAAAGCACCCGGGATAAAAAAATTGCCGGCGTTTGCGCAGGAATCGCTCAGTATTTTGAAGTCAGCCCTTTTATAATACGCGCGGGCGCACTAGGCTCACTTTTCTTTGGCCCGCTGGCTTTTATCGCCTATGTTGCAGCTGCCGTTATTATGGACAGAGATCCAAATGAAGAACTGTATTACCAAAGGGGCGCGCCCAGACATAAACAAACCCACGAGCATCGAGAGCATTCAAGCCATGCCGACTACCATAAAAAAAGCTACAGCAGCGAAGCTAATGACAGGGAGCGCCGGGATCCGGGAGTGACTAACACCGCCCCCCTGGACAAACGGGATATGCGAGATTGTGTAAATAAATTTTCCAAACTTGAAACTAAATTGCGCCGCCTGGAAGCCGCTATCACATCAAAAAAATTCAAGCTGCACAGCGAAATGAAAAATATGTAATCTCGCTTGGATACTAAACGAATCCATCTGAAGAACCAGCAGTTACACGCCCGGATCGCGGCGTATTTTGAAAGCAACCATCCGGAACTCGCCGACGCTTCGCCCGAGCTGGTGGCGCGCCACCACAACGAAGCGGTCAACCCCGAACCGGCATTGGGCTACTGGCTCGCCGGAAGCGAAAAGCGTTTACGAACGCGCCCGCGCGTTTTGCCAAAACGCGGATAACCGGCGGCAAACCTTCAATGCGCAGCGGGGAATCTGGCTGCTGTGCATCCTCGGGCTCGGTGCCATCAGCCGCAAGCTCAGCCGGCACATACCCCAACGCCATCGATTGCTGCACGTGGTGCGCGTAGCCGCCCGAGGTCACGTAGCCGACGCATTCGCCGTCCTTGAGGATGGCTTCGTCGTTGGAGACGTCGATGTCGTCGGTGTCGATGGTCATTGTCACGAGCTTGATCGTGGGGCCGGCTTGGCGTTCGGCCATGGCCGCTTCCTTGCCGATGTCGTCGTCCGCGTAGCAGGCGATGGTGAGGTCGCCGTAGAGCTTGCCTTTCGCGGTCAGCATCGGCGAGAGCGTGATGCGCCCGGGCTGCGGTACGCGGCCGGCCATGATGGTGTCCAGGAACTTGCGCGCGTCGGGGCCGGTGATCGAGTGCTTGGCGAAGTTGGCGATCTCGGTGATGCCGACCGCTTCGCGTACGGCCTTCACTTCGCGCGCGACGTAGTCGTGGGCGCGCGAGCGGCGGAAGGTGGGTTCCTCGTGCGCGTCCTCGGGGCCGTCGGCGAACCACAGTGCAGATTCGAGGCCGAAGCCGTCGCCCCAGACGGCGCCCTTTGCGGTGAGCCGGTCGTAGAGTGCGGTGGTGCGCATGCGCCGGCCCTTGGGCAGGGTTTCGTTGGGGAAGGTCATGACGAAGCGGCGCTCGTAGTTCTCGCTCGACTTGATGGTGCCGTAATCGGGCGAGGCGTAATCGCCGAAGCGTGCGATGTCCATCGCCCAGACGTCGACTTCGGGTTCGCCGTCGATCATCCATTCGGCGAGGCACTTGCCCACCCCACCGGCCTGGCAGAAGCCGGCCATGACGCCGACCGCGGCCCAGTAGTTACGCATGCCGGGTACCGGGCCGATCATCGGGTTGCCGTCGGGGCCGAAGGTGAACGGGCCGTTGACCATGTCCTTGATGCCGGCTTCTGCCAGCGCCGGGATGCGCTCGAAACCGAGTTCGAGGCGCTCGGCGATGTGGTCGAGCTGAGGTTCGAGCAGTTCGTGGCCGAAATTGTTGGGCGTGCCGCCGACCATCCACGGCGTCGCCTTCGGCTCATAAGTGCCGAGCAGCATGCCCTGGCCTTCCTGGCGGAAGTAGATGTTGCCTTCGTAATCGATGCCGGCCGGCAGGCGCTCTTCGCGCGCGGCAATCTCGGGGATGGTCTCGGTGATCAGGTAATGGTGCTCCATCGGCTGCACCGGCAGGTTGAGGCCGGAGAGATGGCCCACCTCGCGCGCCCACAGGCCGCCGGCGTTGACGATGTGCTCGGCGTGGATCGTGCCCTCTTTGGTGACCACGTCCCAGCTGCCGTCGGCGCGCTGGTTGGTTTCGATCACCTGCGCGTGGGTGTGGTAACTGCCGCCAAGCTTTTTTCGCGCCCTCCGGGTAGAGACAGCCATTGCTGGCCATCCCCCCCACAGATCCGGACGTGACCAATTCGGTCATCCGGTTCCTCGGTAATCAGAGTTTCAACACCACTCTGACGCATAACTTTGCTACCCTGCAAGCG
>JAAEPH010000185.1 GCA_024232855.1 Gammaproteobacteria bacterium | reverse complement strand
ATCACTCAAGGTCCGACTTTGCAGTGGTACCACACTGCCGCCTTGCAGCAGGTTCAGGCCATTCAGATCAATGCCACTGAGTGGTTCATCGAACTGTAGCTCCAGCACCGCATTCGTGGGCACGTCCGTATAGCCATCCACAATGCTCGATGCGACTAATACCGGACCTGTGCTATCGGCTTCGAAGGAAGCCGTGAAGTAGGTGTACTTCGTCGTCATCTGGTTACCAAATAAATCGATTATACCGCCAACATAAAGCCTGTAACTGCGACCAACCGCAAAACCAACATTCGGCACCAGGGTGATCGATTTTCTGTCTTCACTGAGTGTCATTACCGATGCCACTCGCGTATTAGTAGTTTGGTCAGTCAGATAAATATTGGTGTCGTTGACACTTGCGGCACCAAGGCGCTCGTTGAAGAGCATGGCGATAATGCTGTTAACGGGCACATTGGTCGCGCTGTTTACCGGCAACATATGCTCGACATAAGGCCGTTCTGTATCGACCGTGTTACCCGTGGTAAAAGTACTGACAAACGCTGCTGCCATCAGGTTACCGGCGACATCTTTAACACCGGTAATCGTGACCTGATACTCCGTGTAATCAGCAAGGAGCGAGGTCGGCTCGAATGAAATACGCCTATTATTACCCAGCACACGTAAGCTGCCCGTTACGCCAATGCTGGTTGCCACTTCACGCACATCTATAGTGGCCGTACCAAGGCTGCGCAGCGATACCGGCTCACTGAATTCAACCTCGATAAAACTGGACTCGGAAACATCGACCGCAGCACTCGCCGGTGTAATCGTTTGAACCGTTGGGGGCGTAATATCAGGGTTTAACGGATCGGTATCATTCGTCACTTCATCGGAATCGCTGATGCCATCGCCATCTGTGTCGATCAGATTCGGATCAGTGCCAATCAATACCTCTCGGCCGTCATCCAGGCCGTCACCATCTGTGTCGGGGTTACCGGGCAAGGTGTTATAAATATCAGTTTCCTGAAAATCACTCAAGCCGTCCGCATCCGCATCCGGCTGCACTGTGAAAATCTCTGCTGTTGCGGTGTTAACATTACCACCCAGGTCAACCGCGTTCGCCGATATAGTCACTTCGGTCACACCAAGTGGAATGCTATACAACATTTGATAAGGCGCGGCATTGTCGCTAAAGACCACTGCACCATCGATCAAAAATTCAACTTCATCGACAGCGACATCGTCAACCGCATCAACTTCAATTTTTATGTTTGTCCCTTCTACCAGTACATCACCTATCAGTGGCGTTTGCAGGCTGACAAATGGCGCCTGCCCGGCATTGTCAAATTGCTCCCGGTGTTGTGCAACAAACAAGCGTGTCGTTCCAGTAATGCCGTATTCTGAGCTCACTGAGCCACTCTCAGCGGTCAGGTAGGCATAACGACTATCGGTTGCGACGCCGGTGCCTTTATAGCTGCCCAGAGTCGACAGGTCGATATTACCCTGCCAAATTGCATTCTCCGGATCCCGCACGTTTACATAGGCTATCGCATTGGGGAACAGTTGCTCGGCGAACATCAGGAAGCCATCGCTAAGCGCAACATCGCGTGGTTGAAAACCAGTCTCACCACCCACCTGAAGCGGACTTAACGGATTGGCTATATTAAACACCCGGTACCCACTGCCCAATAACGCCAGATAAACATGATCACCATCGATCACCACATCCTTAATCTGCCCCACATTGATACTCGACAACACAATCGGTGATTGCGCAATACTGATATCGACGATATGCAACATATCATCGGATACAGTCGCCATACGATCCCCATCGATTGCTACACCGCGCAAGTTACCAAGGCCCGCCAGGGTAGCGACAGCAAACGGCTGCTCGGGCTCGACAATACTAATCACATCCAGCCCACCGCTATCATTGGCCACATAGATATAACGCAGGTCAACTGCAATATCCCGCGAGACGCCCGCCGTGTTGTATTCGCCTATCAATATCGGGTTGGCCTTGTCGGTAACATCAATGATCTGTATCCCGGCTTCACCAGCCGCCAGATAAACCGTATTACCACTGACCTTGACATCAATCGCCGCACCATTGGTATCGAGCTGGCCGGCAATCACCGGTAATGTACGGTCGCTGACATCAACTATCACCAATCCAGCGCTACCCGCTGCAACAAAGGCATAATCGCCCTGAATATCGACATTATTGGCGTAGCCAGGCATGTCGATCGCGGCCAGACCAGCCGGGGTGAATCGAGTCACCGTAACCGTAATGCTATCCGTATAGCCATTATTAGAAGCCGTAACTTCGGCAGTTCCCTCGACACCACCAAAGATCTGACCAGGTGTCGAACCAAAACTGGCTATGGATAAATTCGACGAGCTCAAACCTGTGCCATAGGTTGGGTTAGTAATATCGATTTCACTACCATCGATCAAATTACCCATTACGCTAATCTGGTCACTCACCTCGGTATCAACACCATTGAAGATCAGCTCAAGATCCCCTGGCACGATGCTGATCGAGGCCAGGCTCTGAGCCAGGTCGAAACTGCTGTCGTCAGTCGGGTCGGTTGCTGTGCTGATTTCAAGCCCATCGTTGAAACCATCGCCATCGGTATCGGCCACCAACGGATTAGTGATATAACCATCGGCCCCGGCTACCAATTCCTCACCATCCAAGATGCCGTCACCATCGGTATCGCCATTGTTAACATCGGTGCCAGCGGCAAATTCGCTCAGGGCATCGAGACCATCAGCATCGATATCCTCAAAGGCATCCGCAGGATCATTCGGATCAAGCCCATTCGCCAGCTCGAAACTGTCCGGCAAACCGTCGCCGTCCATATCGCCACCCATCGTGACCAATACCGGTTTCAGCGCTATCGTGCCTTCAAGACGCACCGTGATTAACGCCCGACCGCTGCTCACTGCGGTTAATAAACCGTTGTCATCGACCGAGACTATATTGCTGTTGGAAGAAGTATAATTAAGCCCGTCAAAAATGCTCAAGGCAGAAGAAAACGTACCATCGCTGTAACCCGCCTTCACCGACAGCGAAGCAGTCTGGTTGCCGTCATCGAGCGCGATATCATTGCTATTTTCGAAAATTAGTGATTGCGGAACGGGGTCAGGATCATCGAAAAAGATCTGATCAACTACAGTAAAAGTATTGCCTTGCGGCGTAAAAAAAGCACTCTGCCCGGAAAATGTCTCACCATCAACCACACAGGTAGCACGTGCGCGTACACGGCCCATAAATGCCGGTACGTTATCCATCCGCCAGTCACCATCAGCGCGTACCTGTACGGTGCGGTTCATTATGTTGATTGAACAGGTGTTGTTTAGGTCGGGCGCGACCGCCACACCGGTTGCCGGTGCAATTACTGGCATCAGCAGGAGTACCAGTAAAAATATCAGCGCTGTTATTTTACTGTTCATAAATTCCTTCTCTGTAATCGTGACCAATATTTTACACCTGAACTATCAATGCTAGCGGGCCTACCCGTTTTAACTTTTCCAGGAAAAAAGGGACCTCTATTTTCTTTCATAACGGGGTCGCCCCCTGCCTCGATGTTCGATTCGCAGCCCTGTTCTGGATTCAATTTCATCAACGAAACGTTGATTGCCAGTTAACTGATTCCGGTTCACTGCATCGGATATTAATTGTCGTTCCGAGTCAGATACATCGCTTCCCATAAAGCGGACGTATTCCCGCACACGTTCTTCACCTGTGACCCCCAAATTCCGGTAACAGTCATCTTCGTCGAGCATATCGCACTCGCCGCTTACCCGTTGCCGGTAACTCGACCAGGGATAATCGCCCGGACGAGACACCATCTTGGCTCTGACCGGATTTAACTCGACATAACGGCAGCAACTCAGCAGATAACTATCCTGCTGGATGGGGCTTGCTTTATAACGCCCCTCCCACAATGCGCCGCTTCTTCCTTCGAGACAATTGACGTATGCGGCCTGCCGGCCATTCACCCGCTTCATCAATTCCGAAAGCACCATCGCATCGTCCCCGGGCTCGGCAATCACATGAATGTGATTAGTCATCAAGCACCAGGCGTAGAGCTTTATGTCGAGTTTCTGTTTCCATTCCTTCAAATTTTCCAAATAGTATTGGTAGTCCTCATCGGCGAGGAATACCGCTTTGCGGTTGTGCCCGCGCTGCACAATATGATGCGGGCAATTCGGT
>JAAEPH010000184.1 GCA_024232855.1 Gammaproteobacteria bacterium | reverse complement strand
TGTACTGTCAAATCATTACACTTACTTCTACATGGATGATGCTGCGGTAGCAGACCTGGTAGCGCCGGTAGTTGAAACCATGTCACCGGTGGACGGTGCCACCGATGTCGGCATTAATGCCCAGGTGCATATGCGCTTTAGCGAAGCGATTAACCCGCTGACGTTTAATCCAGAACTGGAAGACACACTACTGCAATCGGTTAGTTTTAACAGCAGTAATACTGCGTTGACCTATATTCCGCACGAACCATTTGCAGCGAGCAGCGCAATACAACTATCCGCCCCTGCGTTGACGGATAATGCCGGCAATGCGTTGACGCCATACCGTGTTGACTTCACCACCGCGTCCGGAGTTGATCTGACCAAACCAGGTGTTGAATCGGTGACCCCTCGTTCTGGGGATACAGTCGCGGTGAATGCGGTGATACAGATAGGATTTAACGAGCCGATCACGCCCGACAGTATCAACGCCAGTACGATATTTATCTACGACACGGTGGAAAACAGCAAAATTGCAGTGAGTTATACGCAGTCGAATGATTATAAAACGGTGTTCGTGGTACCCGATGCCGCCCTGGCAGTGGGTCGTCAATATCGACTGGAAGTCGATTACGTACGCGATATGGCCTATAACGCGGCGAGTTATTACACGGTTTATCATAACTTCACGGCTTCCTTCGAAGCCGATAGCACAGGCCCGGTATTAGTCGCATCGAGCATCGTGGATGGCTATACGGACGTGCCCACGAATGCGGTGCTGGAGCTACAGTTCGATGAACCACTCAGTGGCATTGATCTGAATGGCCTGAACCTGCTGCAAGGCGGCAGTGTGGTACCACTGCAAAGTCGGACCTTGAGTGAT
>JAAEPH010000183.1 GCA_024232855.1 Gammaproteobacteria bacterium | reverse complement strand
GAAAAAAGTGCTTATCACCAATAAGGTGACCAGCGGAACGCCGCCCGCTTTTTTTTCATTACGCTATCTAAATCAATCGCTCGCCTCATGGCGCCTACTTTTGGTGCACATCTTTTTCGCGCCCTACTGCGTTTTCTAGGTCTAATTATCACCGCGTGCCCAGCGGTCTCCGCGCCTCCGCGAGAATGTGTAACCGGAAATTGCGCAGGGGGGCGACGAGGATCAGCTGGCCGCCTGCAGCGCGGTGAGGGCAATCAGGTTGTATACATCGTCGCTGCTGCAGCCCCGCGACAGGTCGTTGGCGGGGCGTTTCAATCCCTGCAGTATGGGGCCGATCGCCTTTGCCGCACCGAATTGCTGCGCCAGTTTATAACCGATATTACCGGCGTCGAGGTCGGGGAAAATCAATACGTTGGCGCGCCCCGCGATTTGGGGGTCGGCAATTTTTCGTCGGGCGATGGCGGGTACGATCGCCGCGTCCAGCTGAACCTCTCCCTCTATGGCGATGCCCGGCATCTGCGCGCGCGCGAGCAGTGTTGCCTCGCGTACCTTGTCGACCAGGGGATGTTGAGCACTGCCATCGGTGGAAAACGACAACATCGCAACGCACGGATCGGTATCGAGCAACCGTTGCGCTGAATTAGCGGTCGCGAGCGCAATTTCCGCCAGCTGCTGCGCATCGGGATCGACGATCAGGCCGCAATCGGCGAATAGCATGATCTGCCCCGGATCGTGATGTTCGGCTTCGAACAACATCAGCATGAAGCTCGAAACCGACTTGAATCCAGGCAGGACTCCGACGATCTGCAAGGCCGAACGAACCCGGTCACCGGTGGTATAGACGGCGCCGGCAATCGAACCGTCAGCATCCCCTGCCTGCAGCATGAGATCGGCGAAACACAGCGGGTCGAGCGCCTGTTGTTGCGCCTGTTCCGGGGTCATACCCTTGTGTTTGCGCAGTTGCCAAAGCGTGTTGCTATATCTTTGATGATATTGTGATGCGCCCGGGTCTTCGATACTAATGCCACCCAAATCGATGTCGAGCGCTCCGGCCTGCTTGCGGATGACGGATTCGTTACCGACCAGAATGCAGTTGGCAACGGCACCGTGCTGAGCGCGTTGTGCCGCCTCGAGCACACGGCTATCTTCACCCTCGGCGAGGACGATGGTTTGCCGGTTGCCACGGGCCCTGTCGACGATCGAATCTAGAAATGGCATGATGGTAATCGAAAATTCTCATGGTCGGAGGGTGGCGAATGGTGCAGAATAATGCACTGATATAGCGAGGGTGTCCATGAGAAGGGATTGCGCGGTCGATACGGGGCCGGCTATACGGTATACCCAGGGCTCGCTACCGTCTCGAGAATCACTGTCCAAATTCACCGCAAACCGGGAACGCCAGTCAGAGGCGGCTCAATATGAAAATAGTAATACCTGCAGAAATCCATCGTGGCGAAAAACGCCTGGCCACATCACCCGAAGTCGTTGGCAAGCTGGTCGCGGCCGGGTTCAAGGTGGTCGTCGAGTCCGGCGCGGGTAAGGGCGCCAGCATCGGCGACGATGTGTTTCGCGAAATGGGCGCGAAAATCGCCCGTGACGCCGAATCCGCCTGGGCTGCCGGCGACCTGATTCTCAAGGTGCGTCCGCCGCAATACAACAAGGAGCTGGGCCGCCACGAAATCGATTTGATGCAGAAGGGCGCACACCTCATCAGTTTCATCTGGCCCGCGCAGAATGAAGAATTGCTGCAGAAACTGGCCAAACGCAAGGTGACGGTGCAGGCGATGGATAGCATTCCGCGGATATCGCGCGCGCAAAAACTCGATGCGCTGAGCTCGATGGCGAATATCGCCGGTTACCGCGCCGTGATCGAGGCGTCGCATCAATTCAATCGCTTCCTGTCCGGCCAGATAACCGCGGCCGGCAAGGTCGACCCGGCCAGGGTGCTGGTCATCGGCGCCGGCGTTGCCGGGCTTGCCGCAATCGGTACCGCCAAGTCGCTGGGCGCGATCGTACGCGCCTTCGACACCCGCCCCGAGGTCAAGGGCCAGATACTCAGCATGGATGCCGAATTTCTCGAGCTCGAATTCGAAGAGGATGGTACCGGCCAGGGCGGCTACGCCAAGGTCATGAGCAAGGAATTCATCGCCGCGGAAATGGAGTTGTTCGCGCAGCAGGCGCGCGAGGTCGACATCATCATCACGACCGCGCTGATTCCAGGTAAACCGGCGCCCAAGCTGATTACACGCAAAATGGTTGAAAGCATGCGCGACGGCAGCGTCATCATTGACCTCGCCTCCGAACAGGGCGGTAACTGCGAAGCCACCGTACCGGACAAGGTGGTCAATAAACACGGCGTCTATATCGTCGGTTATACCGACCTGCCGAGCCGGCTGGCGGCGCAGTCGAGCCAGCTCTATGCGACCAATATCTACAACCTGATCATGGAAATGTGCCCGCAGCGGGATGGCAAAATCACGGTTGACATGGAAGATGAAGTCATTCGCGGCGCCACCGTGGTCAACTGCGGCGAGATCACCTGGCCGCCGCCACCCATCGCGGTCGGCGCGGAGCGCAAGCCCAGCTTCGGCGGACAGGCGATCAAAACCGCCCAGGATGAAGTCGATGCGCCGCAGGCGCCGGTTGCGGGCGAAACTTCAGAAATTTCACGCTTCTGCAAGAGTGTCTGGTTCCCGTTGATACTCGGCGGACTTGCATTGTTTGGTCTCGGACAGGTGGCGCCGCCGTCATTCATGACGCATTTCACCGTTTTTATCCTCTCCTGTTTCATCGGTTACATGGTGATCTGGAGCGTCAGCCCGACCCTGCACACCCCGCTGATGAGCGTAACCAACGCGATCAGCAGTATTATCATCCTGGGGGCGCTGACGCAGATTTCGAGCGGCAACTCGCTGATTTATATTCTCGCCGGGATTGCCGTGTTTATAACCTGTATCAACATCGTCGGCGGCTTTTCCGTAACGCAGCGCATGTTGCAGATGTTCAGAGGATAATGGCGATGTCTTCTAGCCTGGTTACCGTAGCTTACCTCGCCTCCGCGGTGCTGTTTATTCTCGCTCTCGGCGGGCTCAGCACCAACGATACCGCCCGCCGTGGTAACCTGTTTGGCATCATCGGCATGATTATCGCGGTGGCCGTGACCATCGCCGCCTTCGTCACGCGTCACTTCGAGTGGCTGGTCGCGCTCATGATTGTCGGCGGCGTGATCGGCTTTATCCTGGCGCGGCGCGTACAGATGACGCAAATGCCGGAGCTGGTCGCGATCCTGCACAGCCTGGTCGGTCTCGCCGCGGTGTTGATCGGTTTTGCCACTTTTCTCGATGCCTCGGTCGAGTACGTCGGCGTCGAAGAGACCATTCACGAAATCGAGATATATATCGGCGTCGCTATCGGTGCGCTGACTTTTACCGGTTCGGTCGTCGCCTATGGCAAACTCAGCGGCATCATCGGCGGGCAGCCGATGATGTTGCCGGCGCGCCACTGGCTCAACCTGGCGATTTTTATCGCCGTTATCGTGATCGGGGTTCAATTCGTCGGTGAATCCGATCATCAGCAGGCGACCGTGTTGCTGCTGGCGATGACAGCTCTGGCGCTGGTGTTCGGCGTTCACATGGTGGCTGCCATCGGCGGCGCCGATATGCCGGTCGTCATTTCGATGCTGAACAGTTACTCCGGCTGGGCCGCGGCCGCAACCGGCTTCATGCTGTCCAACGACCTGCTTATCGTAACCGGTGCGCTGGTCGGCAGTAGCGGCGCAATCCTGAGCTATATCATGTGCCGCGCGATGAACCGCCATTTCATCAGCGTTATCGCCGGTGGCTTCGGTACCTCCGGTGGTTCGTCCGCCGGCCCGAGTATCGAGGGAAAAGTACAGGCCATCGATACCCCGATAATGGTGGATTTGTTGAACAATGCCAAGGATGTGATGATCGTGCCCGGCTATGGTATGGCCACCGCGCAGGCCCAGCATGCGGTCGCGGATATCACGCGAGCGCTGATCAAGAAGGGCGTCAAGGTGCGCTTTGGCATCCATCCGGTCGCCGGGCGCATGCCCGGGCACATGAATGTACTGCTGGCCGAGGCCAAGGTGCCCTACGATATCGTTTTCGAGATGGATGAAATCAACGGCGATTTTCCGGAAGTCGATGTGTCGATCGTGGTGGGCGCCAACGATACGGTCAACCCGCTGGCGCAGGAAGATACGGACAGCCCGATTGCCGGAATGCCGGTGCTCGAAGTATGGAAGGGGCAAACCACCGTGGTACTCAAACGTGGCATGGCGGCCGGTTATGCCGGGGTCGATAATCCGCTGTTCGTCAAGGAAAACACGCGCATGCTGTTTGGCGACGCGCGTGATAGCCTCGAGGCGCTCTCGCAGGCCCTGTAAATTCTCTCGATGTAGCCCCTGTCGTCCCTGCGTAGGTGTTGAGTTTCACGATAATGTTTCTCGCGGAGGCGCTGAGGGCGCAGGGATCGCAGGGGATTTCCAGGTGGTACATTCTGCATACAGCTTCGCGCTCTCTGCGCGCCCCGCGCCTCCGCGAGAAATCACCCGTGCCTTGAGCTGATGCCAGATTCACGCGATGTCGTATGCAGTTGCGAACAGGTAGGGAATCCCTGCAACTGACCGTCATTACAAGATTCCTGCTTGCGCAGGGATGACGGGGGAAAGTGTCGACTCGGTCACAAAAAAACCGGGAAATAGACATAAAGCACTGAATTTATTGAATTTCACCCGTTTGGGTGATTCGCGGCCAATACCCTGCAACTAGAATTCAGGTGAGTCAGTTCTCCGGTGTACTTACCATCCGCGGTAAGGAAGTCCGCTTCAGGTTAAGCAGGTTTCATCGGCCTGAACGGTGCACCGGACTACAGGATGTTTCTGACCCATTTATTGAGCAGCCATTATGGCTGCTTTTTTTTGCCCCGCAATTGCTGCAATTGACTTTGATTGTGATTAATATCCTGTACTGTATTGCTATCGAAACCGTTGATTTATCCAATGTTAAACATGAATTTTGACAGGCCGGTTGTGATTCAGACCGGCGAAATGAAATGGGAAGCAAGCCCGATGTCGGGAGTGTGGCGCAAGCCGCTGGCGCGGGAAGCCGCCGAACACGGGCATACCACCAGCGTGGTGCGATTCGACAAGGATTCACATTTTTCCGCGCACCCGCATCCCCGGGGCGAGGAAATCCTGGTGCTCGAAGGCGTTTTTTCGGATGAGCACGGCGATTATCCCGCCGGCAGCTATATTCGTAACCCGCCCGGTTCGGCGCACAGGCCGTTCAGCAAGCAGGGCTGTATGCTGCTGGTCAAGCTGGACCAGTTCTTCCCCGACGACGATACCAGGCTGCACGTCGATACGCGCTCGCGCGACTGGTTTCCGGGCGAAGATGAGCTGCAGGTCATGCCGCTGCATTACTTCGACACCGAAATGGTGGCGCTTTACAGGTGGCCGGCCAATGGCCGTTTTCCGCCGCAACAGCATTTCGGTGGCGAGGAAATTTTCGTATTGTCGGGAACCCTGCAGGATGAATACGGTGTCTATCCGCCCGGCGCCTGGTTGCGTAACCCCCACAATAGCGAGCATTGCCGCTTCGTCGAGGAAGAGACTATCGCCTGGATCAAGACGGGCCACCTGCTTCCCTAACCCGCATCGCTCACCAGGGGGCGGGATGGCGGTTCTCGGCTCCTGCCTCCACCGCATTCGTGCTTCCTTGCACATCATCGCGCAGGGCTTTGGATTCACAAGGGATTTTCTGAAGGAGCGGAATAACAGTGCGTAACCCGCCTGAAGAAAATCCCTT
>JAAEPH010000182.1 GCA_024232855.1 Gammaproteobacteria bacterium | reverse complement strand
CCAGATGTCGAAAATACCGGTTCAAGTATGGCGGTTCTTTAAAAACTGTTTTTTGAAAGAACCCTCCATACAGCTGTATGAGCGGCAGCTCAAGCCAATACTAATGCGTTACCTATAAGGTGGGTACGGACACCGTTACCAAAAAGGTGACCAGCGGAACGCCGCCCGTTTTTTTTTCATTACGCTATCTAAATCAATCGCTCGCCTCATGGCGCCTACTTTTGGTGCACATCTTTTTCGCGCCCTACTGCGTTTTCTAGGTTTAAGGAGGTCCCGTATATCGATGTTTTTCAACTGGCTTGAATACCTGGTCGACCCGCTAGGGCGCAGCGACGCTCTACAACCGCCGAAGGAGATCGGTGCGTTTTTCGGTTTCTACCTGTGGCCGATGCATCGCCTGATTCTGGCAACCCTGTTTTTTACCGGTGTTGCCGCGGTATCGGAGATTTATCTGTACTCGTTTTTAGGTGATATCGTCGACTGGATGGCTATCTCGCGGCCGGAGACGTTTTTCGAAGTTCACTCAACCCAGTTACTCGTTATGACGGTTGTGATCGCGATTATCCGCCCCCTGTCTACAATCGTTTCGCGGGCGGTAATTAATCTCAGTCTGGCGCCGACCCTCGCCAACCGGGTGCGATGGCAGAATTACCGCTATGTACTGCGCCAAAGCCTGTCTTTTTTCCAGAACGACTTTGCCGGCCGTATCGCTCAAAAAGTTATGCAAACCGGCCACTCCCTGCGCGAAGCGGTAATCAACGTGATCGATGGTGTCTGGTTACTACTGATTTACCTGGTTGGCATCGTGGTTTTGTTTTCTGACATTGATCAACGCTTGCTGTGGCCGGTGGCAATCTGGGTTATTGCATACAGCATTGTCGTCATTCGCATGGTGCCGCCGGTACGAGCAAAATCCGCGGCGCTGTCCGAGGCCAGCTCGAGTCTGATCGGCCGCGTGGTCGACAGTTACACCAACATCCAGTCGGTGAAACTGTTTTCCCATGCGGATCATGAGGAGCAGTTCGTCGCGGAAGGCGTAATAGAGCACACGCGCGCATTTCAGGTGTTGATGCGCGCCATTGTGAATATGGCCATGACATTGACGCTACTCAACACCGCGCTGGTTTTAAGCACCGCCGCTTTATCGATCTGGCTGTGGCAGCAGGGCGCGGTGAGTATCGGCACGATTGCGGTGGCCAACGGACTGATTATTCGGCTCAACCAGATGTCCGGCTGGATATTGCGAACGATTACCCTGCTGTTCGAAAATATCGGCACCGTGCAAAACGGTATCGAGACGATTGCAAAAGATACCGTTGTTCGCGATGTCGAGGGAGCGCCTGCGCTGACGGTCTCGCGTGGTGAAGTCATTTTCGATAATGTCAGTTTTCACTATGATGGCGCGAAAGCAATTATTCGCGACTTTTCCCTGGCGGTAAAACCCGGGGAAAAAATTGGCCTGGTCGGGCGCTCCGGTGCGGGTAAGTCGACCCTGGTTAACCTGCTGCTTCGTTTTTACGATGTCGATTCCGGTGAAATATCGATCGATGGCCAAAATATCGCATCGGTACAGCAGGAGAGCCTGCGCGAAAGCATCGCCATGGTCACGCAGGATACCTCGCTGCTGCACCGTTCGATTCGAGACAATATTCGCTATGGCCGCGCCGGCGCCGACCCGGAGGAAATCGAACACGCGGCGCTACTGGCCGAGGCCAGCGATTTTATTCCCGACTTGATAGATCAGCACGGCCGCGGCGGTTACGAGGCGCATGTCGGCGAACGCGGGGTTAAACTCTCCGGCGGTCAGCGCCAGCGTATTGCGATTGCGCGCGTGATTCTAAAAAATGCACCCATCCTGGTTTTAGACGAAGCGACATCGGCGCTCGACTCCGAGGTCGAGTTGGCCATTCAACAACAACTGCATAACCTGATGGACGGGAAAACCGTGATTGCCATCGCGCACCGGCTTTCGACGATTGCGGAACTGGATCGATTGGTGGTCATCGATGAGGGCGGTATCGTTGAGCAGGGAACGCATCGGGAACTAGTGCAACTCGATGGTCTTTACGCCCAGTTGTGGAAACGCCAGTCGGGCGGGTTTCTTGGGTTGCTGGGGGAGCAGGGGTAATTAATTTCCTGTTGTCGAACCACAATGATATCCGCATAGGTGCCGGGCGCGGACCGGTTCGATTTCACCCCCGGGGTACCTTCTTCCAGCGGGATTTTCCTAATCCGGAGGCAAGTGGAGCGGCCCGAAAATTGAAAACAATGTGAAACTTGCGCAAGGCGTGACTAAATGGCTGGAAAATGGCGGCCAGTACAGCCAGACTCGGACCATGTTCTCCAGAATTCGATACAAGCTTTTTGTTGCGATCCTGATCGCCAATGCCTTGTTGCTGGTGGTCGTATTCTTATCGGCCAGCTGGATGTTCAGCACCAGTTTCCGCGAGTATCTCGATAGTAACGAAGCCGATCGCTTACTGCCCATGACGCGGGAACTTGCATCGGTATACCAGCGACATGGCGGATGGGATTGGATCAGGGGCTCGCGAGATAGAACCTGGAACAGGCTAATGCGCGAGTACCTGGGCGTCGGGCCAGGGCCGCCTCCACCAAACGATGGTAACCGCAGACCGGAACCAGCGCGCGATGAATACCGCCTGGATCGTCCGCCGCCACCGCGAATGGAACGCGGCCCGCCTGGAGTGCATCCCGGCATTTTACTTAAAGATGCCACTCACGGGTTACTAGTCGGGCCGCCGCAGCGCATGTCCGAAGCCTACTGGATTCCGATTGAACTCGAAGATGAAACAGTTGGATACCTGGGGTTTGTGCGTCGTCATAATATCGATGGCGAACTGGATCGCCTGTTTGCAGCGCGCGTAAAAAGCCATCTGGCCTGGTTATTACTTGGCATGTTGCTCATCACGGCGTTGATCGCGGTACCCCTGGCCGGACGATTCGTGGTGCCGATTGAAAAATTGCGCGCCGCCATGCACCAATTGTCTTCGGGTAATTACGAGATTACGCTCGAAAAACAGGGTTCCGATGAAATCGCGGAGTTACAGGGCGATTTCAATCGCCTGGCCGACACCATGTCCAGGAATCTCGCGCTAAGACAACGTTGGATAGCTGATATTTCTCACGAATTACGTACGCCGGTGGCGGTATTGCGCGGTGAAATCGAAGCTATTCTCGATGGGGTTCGCAAACCCGATCAGGTTTATATCAAATCTCTACACCAGGAGATCATGCGCCTGTCGCACCTGATCGATGACCTCTATGAATTGTCGCTCTCGGATCAGGGTGCGATGAATTACCAAAACCGGGAGCTTGATTTAAGAGAAGTGCTTGCAGCGATCATAGAACAGCAAAACTCATTCTTCGAGACCGAGGAAATCACGATTGAGTTCAGCGCTCAGAACGGCAGCTACCCGGTGTTTGGAGATTCCCGGAGACTCCAGCAATTGTTTAGCAACCTGGCCAACAACAGTCGATTCTATACCGAAAAGCCGGGTTCTATCCGGGTGAAGCTGACGCGCTCCGATGACAGGGCAATTATCGAGTGGAGCGATTCCGCCCCCGGGGTTAGCGATGCCCAGCTGGCACGGCTGTTCGAGCGTCTCTACCGGGTTGAAAAATCGCGTGCCCGCAACGCCGGAGGATCGGGACTCGGTCTCTCCATTTGTCGTAATATTGTCGAGGCGATGCAAGGTACGATTAACGCGGCACATGCGCCGCTGGGCGGAGTTTCAATGACGATAAACTTACCCTTGATGGATTGATCGAATGACGCTTCCGATACTGATAGTCGAAGACGAAGTCAAGATTGCCGAACTGCTGCGTGATTACTGCGAACAGGCGGGATATTCAACCGTAATGATACACGACGGCAACGAGGCGCTTGCATGGATCGATACCCACCAGGCTCGTATCGTATTGCTCGACCTGATGTTGCCCGGTACCGACGGTTTCAGTATTTGTCGGCATATTCAGAAAACCTCGGAGACACCGGTGATCATGATTAGCGCCAGGGTGGAAGAAATTGACCGGCTGCTGGGACTCGAACTGGGCGCGGATGACTATGTTTGCAAGCCGTTTAGCCCGCGCGAAGTGATAGCCCGGGTGAAGACAATTCTTCGAAGGATCGAAAATCCGGGGCGGCAGGATACCGGTTTCAGGCTCGATACGGGTGCGTTGCGTGTCGGCTATGGTGACAAAGTCATCGACCTGACATCGGTTGAGTTCAATTTGTTTAAAACGCTTCACGATAACCCGGGGCGGATTTACTCGAGGGATCATCTGATGTCGATGATTTACCGGGACAATCGTATCGTTACCGATCGAACTATCGACAGCCATGTAAAAAAATTACGCAGGAAATTGAGCGAGCTTGGGAGCGGGGATGATCCGGTTCATTCAGTCTATGGAGTGGGATATAAATTCGAATAACCACGGTTTCATTTTGCTTGCATATTTTTTGCACATATTCCTGGGAAACTCGGGTTTCGTTAATCCTAACCAGGAAACTCAAATGAAATCTACCTTGTCACTGCTGGTACTCGCCTTGTTTACCAGCTTGTCGGTTCAGGCGATGCAGCCTGAATCCGATGCGGAACCCGAGCTATCGGAAATCATCGGTCAATTTCAGCTCGATGCGGAGCAGGCCGACCGGCTGACCGAACTGGTGCGGCAGCATCACAGTGAAATGAGAGCGAAGCATCAGCAACACAAACAAGAGCGTATTCAAATGCAGCAGATGCGTGAACAGCATCGAGAAGAACTGTTGACCGTACTCAACTACGAACAGCTTTACCGGTTTGAGCTGTATATGCATGAAATGCGTCGTCAACATCAGCCGCGCGACCGCAAAGAACAAACGCAAGAGTAATCCGTCACCCGCAACATTTCTTGAATTTCTTGCCGCTACCGCAGGGACAGGGACTATTCCTGCCGGGCGCCAATCTGCTCGTGGCTAAAAAACGATGGTACTGGTTAGCGGGCGCCTTGTTTCGCAGCGCCTGGGCAATAGCCTCCAAATAGGGCTGGATGTATCTAAAAAAGATCCTGTAGCCTTCGCAAAGATAACTATGCGCGTATTCTTCATTACGTAAATTGACAAAATGCTGGGCCGGGCAGCCACCATTACAAAAATGGAGAAGGTCACAACGTTTGCACCGACTGGTTAGCTTTTTCTCTTTTGCCTGGCCAAAATTGCTTTGCATTTCTCCATCGACAATTTCCGCATAAGCTTGCTGGCCGATATTGCCGATTCGAAAATCATCGAATACGAAATGATCACATGCGAAAACATCGCCATTGTGCTCCAGTGCCAGGCACCGGCCGCATTGCCTGGTGTGCACGCAGTAGGTGGCCCGGCGATTAACGAGGGAGCAAAGGGCCGATTCGAATTGCTGAATGTAGATTCTGCCAATGTCGGCCGCCAGCCATTCGTCAAAAATGGAATTCATGAATTTGCCATATTGCTCCGGCAGCAGGCTTCTCTCGGATACAGTTCCATCTTCGCGCCTCTCAACAATGGGGATAAACTGAATATGCCGTGCGCCAAATTCCCTTAAAGCTCGATAAACTTCAAGCGGGTGATCACCGTTATCGCGCTGAACAGCGGTAAGAACATTGAATTCGACCTGGTGCTCGATAAGCTTGTCGAGGCCGCGTTTCACCTGTTGAAACGATCCCTTGCCACTCCTGGTTTTTCGATATCGATCATGCAATCCCTCGGGTCCATCCAGGCTGATGCCTACCAGGAAATCATTCTCTTTGAGGAACTTACACCATCGATCATCCAGTTTCGTTCCATTAGTCTGAAAAGCATTGCTGATTGTTACTCCTGCTTTTCGATATTTGTTCTGCAGTTTTACGACCTTTCTGAAAAAGCCTGTCCCCAATAAACTTGGTTCGCCGCCTTGCCAGGCAAACCCCACTTCCCGACACCCGGCTGGTTGGCTTTCAATATAATCCCTGATGTGTCTTTCAAGTATTTCATCGGACATTCGAAATTTCGAACCCTTGAACATGCGGGACTTTTCCAGATAAAAACAGTACTCGCAATCCAGGTTGCATAAAGCGCCTATGGGTTTTACGATTACATGGAATGGCGCGCGAGCGGCAGGTCTTTGCAAGAGTTCCAGTTCATTTGATGGAGCAATAATATTATTCATTTTGAAAGCTTTGCCGGGTATGCGGGGCTAGAGTGATAACGGTCACAGGCTAATAGATAACAGGGTGCCGATGTACTGAACCATCCGCTGGTCTGGACAACCCCGCCCCCGGGTGACAGGGGACCAACTCTTCCAGGCGGCCCGATTCTACATCATTTTATGCGCCGTCATGCCCTTCATTTTCCTTGCCTGGGGTTTCAGACGCCTGTCATTTTCAACGGCGGTGATCTCGGCCAGAGTCAAATTATTGTGAGTGGCAGCTTTCCGGAAAGCCAGGGTTCAGGGGCCCATGATCCTCCAAAATAGACACTCAGGTTGCCTTGCTCTGCTTCCAAAAAAATTGCGGTTACTGGTAAGTGCCCGGTAAGCCATTCAAATAAAACCCAAACCACGTTATCATCGCCGATATCCAGGTGTTCAATAAGTAATGGAGAGAGCTATGGGATTCGCATTGTCTGATATTCAATTATCGAGTACAGCTTTTGGGCAAGGTGGGTCGATCCCCACTAAACACACTGGGGAGGGTGAGGATTTATCACCAGCCTTGTCCTGGGACAATGTGCCCGATGGCACGCGTGCTTTTGCTGTGATTTGCCATGATCCGGATGCTCCGCTAGTGACCAGCCAGGGTACCTACGGTTTCGTGCACTGGGTGCTATACAATATCCCTGGTGCGATTACCGGTTTGGCGGAAGGCAGCGACCAATATACCCAGGGCAAGAACGATTTTGGCAAGGAAGGTTATGGAGGACCCATGCCCCCCAATGGTCATGGTCAACACAGATACTATTTCTGGGTGTTGGCATTGAGGGGCGATATCGAATTGGATAGTGGTCTTACCATGGGAGAACTGCTCTCACTAATAGAGCCACAACTGATCGGTATGAACCGACTCTGCGGCAGTTATCAGCGGGACTAAACGAAAACCATAAAAACCAATGACAGTTGCGCCCTTGCGAAGCGCCATTCGGGACAGACGCTGAGGTACTGAGGTATCACTTAACAAACCCATCTGCTTTTGGCAGACTCTTCTTTCTGCTGCCAGACAATGTCGCTGATGACAGATACAAACACCCGGTTGGCCTATGTCAACGGCCGCTTTCTGCCTGAAACCGAGGCTGCCGTCTCAATTCGGGATATGGGGCTGGTCTACGGTGAAAGCGTGTTTGACACCGCGCGCACCTTTAACGGAGAAATTTTCATGCTCGAGGCGCATATCGACCGGTTGTTTGCGAGCCTCGACTATGCCCGTATCGACCCGGGAATGGACAAGTCCGCCTATTTCCAGGCAACTATCGATCTGGTTGAGCGCAATCTGCCGATGCTGCGTGATGGCGAGGACTACTGGGTGACCATCAGGGTCACTTCAGGGCAACAGGCGCTTGACGGTGAACCGCCGTTGCACACCGGCTCGACGATTATTATCGACTGCATCCCGATACCCTTGCGGGCCAGGGCTTCATTCTTCGTGAATGGCATCGAGGCGATTGTCGCTGACCGGCGCCGCATTGCGCCCGAGGCACTGTCGCCCAACGCCAAGACCAGCAACTATCTGAATATGACTCTGGCTCAAAAGGAAGTTTCGGCCGAGCGGCCCGGCGCCTGGGCATTGATGTGCGATCGCGAGGGTAATCTCGCTGAAGGGGCCGGGTGCAATTTTTTCATCGTTCGGGACGGTGTTGTTTATACGCCGACCACCGAATACGTTCTGGCAGGCGTCAGTCGCCAGGTGGTTATCGAGCTTTGCGAAGAAATGGGTATTCCGCTTCGTGAATCCAGTCTGTCGCTTGAGCAAGTGCTTGCAGCCGATGAGGCATTTTTCACCTCCACCAGTCTCTGTGCCTGCCCGGTTGCGAGCGTTAACGGCTCAACTTACGACTCGGGTATTCCGGGCAAGGTCAGCCAACGGATAATGGACGGATTCGCTGCCCGCGTCGGCATGGATTACGTTGCGCAATACAAGAATTTCCTGTCCAAAAACACAGCCAGCACCGGCCTTTGAAAATAATTATCTCGCCTTAATCCGCATCGCTCTCTGAAAGTGGTTTTCTGATTCTACGTCCTGTCGACGCAAGAACAGGACAAAACCAATAGCGGCATGGGCTCGGCTGTCATTGTCATCGAACTTCAAAGCGACTTCACAACATTCCCTGGCTTTGTCCAGTACTTCTTTAGTCAACCACTCCATGAATGTAAAGGTCCGGGCAACCCCACCTGTTGAAAATATCAGTATTGGCTAAACTGATTTCTTTTTTCCAGGACCTGGATATGAGGAAACGAAGAAACGCTGACGAGTGGCGTCAGCTGATCGAGCAACAAGCGGGTAGTGG
>JAAEPH010000181.1 GCA_024232855.1 Gammaproteobacteria bacterium | reverse complement strand
GACGCGCTCTATGAAATGATCGGTTTCGACAAGGTCGAGAAACTGATTTCGCGTCATATCATCGAGGTGGCGCCGCTTGCCTACATGCGCGGGCGTACCCTCAACAATGCCTTCGTCATCCTCGACGAGGCGCAGAACACCACGCCGACGCAGATGAAGATGTTCCTCACCCGTATCGGTTTCGGCTCGCGTGCAGTAGTAACCGGCGATCTCACGCAAACCGATTTGCCCGACCAGAAAGCCTCGGGACTGCGCCACAGTCTCAAAATACTGGAAGCGCTGGATGAAATCGGTTTTACCTATTTCACGTCACGTGATGTCGTCCGCCACCCCCTGGTGCAATCGATCGTCGAAGCCTACGACCAGTTCGAGAATGGCAATAATTCTTGATCTGCAAAACGAGTCGGCCGCTACCTCGGTACCCGCGGCCAGGCAGGTTCAGCAATGGTTGAAGGCAGCCCTGCAAGCCGATTATGCGCGCCTGGAGCAAACTATCCGTGTCGTCGATGAGCCTGAAAGTCGTTCGTTAAACAGGCAGTTTCGCGACCGCGACAGCGCCACCAACGTGCTGGCTTTTCCCGCGGACAGCGAGTTGCTCGATTACGACTGCCTTGGAGACCTGGTGATTTGCGCCCCGCTGGTTGTGACCGAGGCGATGGCGCAGGGTAGGAGCCTGGACGCGCATTGGGCCCATCTAGTGATACATGGCATGCTGCATCTACAGGGATACGATCATCATACCGAGGCCCAGGCGGCGCGCATGGAGGCACTCGAAGTAGAAATTCTCGATACCCTGGGCTATACAAATCCGTATAATGACTGAGCCTACAGACCGCAGTGAGGACAGAAATGGCTGACGCTGAACACGGCGGGTCGTCAATGGGGTGGCTGGATCGTATCCATAACATTTTTTCCAGTGGACCCCAGAATCAGAAGCAGCTGCTGGAGTTGTTAAAAAATCTTCGCTCGAGCGAGTTAATTGGCGCCGACGAGCTATCCATGATCGAGGGCGTGCTGCAGGTTGCCGACATGCATGTACGCGACATCATGATACCGCGCGGTCAAATGGTGGTGCTGGATCACGAAGACGGCTTCACCGAGATAATCGATAAAATTACCGAATCGGGGCATTCGCGTTTTCCGGTAATCGACGACGATAAGGACGACCTGGTCGGTATCCTGCTGGCCAAGGATTTACTGACGCTGTCGCTGTCGCAGCAACCGGGTCAGAATTTCGAAATCAATGAATACATCCGCCCGGCATCGTTTATTCCGGAGAGCAAACGCCTCAACGTGTTGTTAAAGGAATTTCGACTCAATCGCAGTCACATGGCGATGATCGTCGACGAGTACGGCGGTGTCTCCGGATTGATTACCATCGAAGACGTGCTCGAACAAATCGTCGGCAAGATCGATGACGAATACGACGACGAAGATGAAGAGGCCGACATCCAGCCGCATGGCTCCAATCGGTACAGCGTGCGCGCATTGACGCCACTGCCGGAATTCAATGAATATTTCGACACCGAGTTTGAAATTGACGATGTCGAAACCATCGGCGGTTACCTGCTGCGTCAAATCGGCTATCTTCCGGAACGCGGTGAATCGATTACCCTCGACGCTTTGACCTTCAAGGTGATGCGTGCCGATAACCGCCAGGTCCACCTGTACCAGGTTATCGATAGCGGTGGGCGTGCCGCTGAACGTCATTAGTTTCAGATCCTCTTATATCAGACTGAGCTCGTCCCTGTTGCTGGGCGCAATACTGGTGCTCGCGTTTGCGCCTTTTTACCTGTGGCCGCTGGCGATTCTGGCTCCAGCCTGCCTGTTCTGGCTAAACCGAGACGAATCCTCGCTACAGCGCCTGTTCGCCAGCGGCTGGTTGTTCGGAATCGGCTACTTTGGTTGCGGCGTGTACTGGATTTACAACAGCCTGCACGACTTCGGCATGGCGCCACCGCTGGTCGCGGGCGGTATTACCGGGTTGATGGCGATCTATCTCGCACTGACGCCGGGACTCATCCTGGTTTTCTGGGGCTGCGCCCAACGCCTGCTGGGTACTCGAGGGCTGTGGTTGCTGCCGCTGCTGTGGTTTGGCCTGGAGTGGGTCAAGGGCTGGTTCGGGACCGGTATGCCCTGGCTGAGCCTGGGCTACTCGCAAACCCCGTCGCCACTCGCCGGTTTTGCGCCACTGGTGGGCGTCTACGGCATCGGCGCACTGTGTATCCTGATGGCGGTGGCGCTGATCGTCGCCGTGCGTGAGCGTCGCTACCCGGTGCTGGTCCTGAAACTGGCCGTGATACTGGTGATCCCGTTGTCGGGATGGCTGCTGCAACAGCTGGAATGGAGCGAACCGATGGCGCAACCGCTCAAGGTCACCATGGTGCAGGGAAATATTCCGCAGGAACTAAAATGGCGCCGTGATCAACGGCAAAACATCTTCAATACCTACTGGCGCGAGACTGGCCGGCACTGGGACAGCGATTTGATCATCTGGCCCGAAACCGCTTTGCCCGGCCATTCGAGCGATATCGAAACTTCGTTGCTAGCACCACTACAGGCGGCGGCGCTGGAGAATGGTAGCGCCATAATCAGTGGCCTCGTGTTCGCCGGTAACGCGCAAAACCAGTTTTACAACAGCGTCATTCAGCTCGGCCGGGAACGCGGCCTCTACCACAAGCGTCACCTGGTCATGTTCGGCGAATACTACCCGATGCGCTGGCTGCTCGATTTACTCAGCGGTTTGATCAGCATTCCCTATTCGGATCTGACCGCGGGCCCCAAAGAGCAGAAATTAATGCAGGTCGACGGTTTACAACTGGGTGTTTCGATCTGTTTCGAAGATGTCTTCAGCCGCGATGTGCAGCTTGCGTTACCGGATGCAAATCTGCTCGTCAATCTCAGCAACGATGCCTGGTTCGGTAACTCGACCGCGCCGCACCAGCACATGCAGATCGCGCAGATGCGCAGCCAGGAAACCGAGCGCATGATGATGCGCGCCACCAATACCGGTATCACCGCTTTTATCGATCACAAGGGCAGGGTGTTATCCGTCACCGAACAGTTCAAAACCCAGTCGATCACCGAGGTAGTGCAGGGCCGCAGCGGAGTCACGCCGTTCTTTTATTTCGCTAAGCTCCAGTGGCTGGTTGGCCTGCTGCCAATAGCACTGTTGCTATTACTTGCGTTGCGTAAGGCAAAAGCCGGCTAGCCGGCAGGCTGGCGACCGGGAAAATACACAGCTGCAATACACAGGTTAAGCTTTGCCTGAGCCAAGCGGTGGAGTATCCTTCTCCCTTTTTCAAGCACCCGAGTCTATGAATCCTTACGACCCCAAAACCCTGGAGGCCGAAGCGCAACAATACTGGGCGGAGCATCGTGTTTTCGAAGTTGACGAAGATCCGGCCCGCGAAAGTTACTACTGCCTGTGCATGTTCCCTTATCCCAGTGGAAAACTGCACATCGGTCACGTACGTAACTACACGATTGGCGACGTAATATCCCGCTTCAGGCGCATGCAGGGATTGAACGTACTGCAACCGATGGGCTGGGATGCATTCGGTATGCCGGCTGAAAACGCCGCCATTAAGAATAATGTGCCACCGGCCGCCTGGACCTACCAGAATATCGATTACATGCGTGGTCAGATGAAGCTGCTCGGTTTCGGCTATGACTGGAATCGCGAACTGGCCACCTGTAGACCCGAGTACTACCGCTGGGAACAATGGCTGTTCACGCGCCTGATGGAAAAGGGTATCGCCTATCGCAAGACCGCACCGGTCAACTGGTGCCCGGTCGACCAGACCGTGCTCGCCAACGAGCAGGTAATCGAAGGTCGTTGCTGGCGTTGCGATAGCGAGGTCGAGCGGCGCGAAATCGCGCAGTGGTTTTTGAAGATTACCGACTACGCGGACGAACTGCTGGCCGATCTTGATACGGTCGACTGGCCGGAGCAGGTCAAGACCATGCAGCGTAACTGGATCGGTCGTTCCGAGGGCATGGAAGTCGAGTTCGAGGTACCCGGGCAGGAGTCCCTGCTGGTTTACACGACGCGCCCGGATACGCTTTACGGTGCAACCTTCATGGCAATCGCCGCCGAGCATCCGCTCGCGCTCGCGGCCGCCGAGAACAATCCACGGATCGCCGAATTCATCGAATCCTGCCGCAAGACCAACACCTCAGAGGCTGCGCTAGAGAAAATGGAGAAACTCGGCATCGCGCTCGGCATCGACGCGATCAACCCGGTCAATGGCGAACGCATTCCAATCTGGATCGCGAATTTCGTACTCATGGGTTACGGCACCGGGGCCATCATGTCGGTGCCGGCGCACGATCAGCGCGACTGGGAGTTTGCGCGCAAGTACGGCATCAAGATCCGGCAGGTGGTAGCCCCTTCAGATGGTTCGGCGGTGGACCTGGAAGCAGGGTCGTTCGTCACCAGGGACGGACGAAGCTGTAATTCCGACATTCTCGATGGGCTCGATTTCGCCGCTGCCTTCGAAAGTATCGCGACCAGCATGGAAGCCGCTGGCAAGGGCAGCCGCCAGGTCAACTACCGCCTGCGGGACTGGGGCGTGTCGCGGCAGCGCTACTGGGGCGCGCCGATTCCGGTGATCAACTGCGAGGCTTGCGGAATGTTGCCGGTGCCGGAGGCCGATTTACCCGTCGTGTTGCCCGAAGACGTTGAATTCGAGGGTATCGGTTCGCCGATCAAGCGCATGGATTCGTTCAAGAAGGTGAGCTGCCCGCGATGCGGAGCCGAGGCCGAGCGCGAGACTGACACCTTTGATACCTTCATGGAGTCTTCGTGGTACCAGGAGCGATTCAGCTGCCCCGATCAGGACCAGGCCATGCTCGACGAGCGCGCCGCTTACTGGAGTCCCGTCGACCTCTACATCGGCGGCATCGAGCACGCCATACTGCACCTGCTCTATGCCCGTTTTTACCACAAGCTGATGCGCGACGAGGGTCTTATCGACTCGGGTGAGCCGTTCAAGCGCCTGCTGACCCAGGGCATGGTGTTGAAAGATGGCAGCAAGATGTCCAAATCCAAGGGCAATACCATCGACCCGCAGGAACTGATCGACCGCTACGGCGCCGATACCGTGCGCCTGTTTATCATGTTTGCATCACCGCCGGAACAGTCGCTGGACTGGTCCGATAGCGGCGTGGAAGGGGCTTACCGTTTTCTCAAGCGGTTGTGGGCCGCGATACAGCAGCATGTCGCCGTAGCCGCGGAGCCCCTAAGCTTCACAAGCGATTTGCTCGACGAGGCGCAGAAGGCGATGCGTCGCAAACTGCACGAGACCATTCGCAAGGTCAGCGACGACTACGAGCGTCGCTTGACCTTCAACACCGCGATCGCCGCGAACATGGAGTTGCTCAACAGCGTATCCCGTTTCGCCGATGATTCGAAACCGGGTGCGGCGATTCGCCAGGAAATTTTCGACAGCATGGTATTGATGCTGGCGCCTATCATCCCGCATGTCTGTCACCGGCTGTGGCGAGACCTCGGTCACGACAGCCTGATCATCGATCACTCCTGGCCGATGGTCGATGAAAGCGCACTGGTGCGGGAGAGTATCGAAATGGTGATCCAGGTAAACGGCAAGCTGCGAGCTAAAATTCAGATCGACGCCGATGCCGGCCGTGCCAGCTGCGAAGCGGCCGCGCTGGCAAACGAACAGGCGTTGCGTTTCATTGCCGGCGAGCCGATCAGAAAGGTCATCGTGGTGCCGGGAAAACTGGTCAATATCGTGGTTTAGATCGATGCATAGGACTAGCCCGCTTATATTGATGCTCTGCTTCGCTCTGAACCTGTCGGCCTGCGGTTTCAGGCTGGCTGGAACCGCGGATCTACCGGACCAGCTGGCATCGATTTACCTGTCCGACAACGGTTTCAACCAGTCTCAGCTAAAAGCCTTGCAGCGCCGCCTGACCCAGGCCGGCGCCACATTGGTTGAACAGCCCGACAGCGGCGCGGTAAAACTCAGCGTCTACCTGAAAAAAGTACCGGATCGGCAGATGGCGACCGGTGCCGGCACGGGCGCAAACGTCAAGCGTATTACGCGCCAGCTCGATTTCAGTGTAAAATCCGCCGAGGGCAAGACCGTAGTGCCGTTGAGCACCCTGTCGCAGCGGAAGGATGTTTCCCTGGATGACGATAACCTGCTTTCATCGGATCGCGAGAAAGATACGGTGACGCGGGACCTGGAAAAGGCCCTGTTCGATCAGTTGATCAGGCAGTTAACACTCATTTAGTTAACACTCATTTTGTTGGGCAGTTAAATAATTGGGCAGTTAAATTTACCCGCTGACTACAAGTGTTTATAATTCGCCGATGCCGTCAGCGCCGGCCACCTCGCGGCCGAATAACGAAACATAAAACATCGAAATCACCGAAGCATGACATGTCAGAGTTAAATGAGCAGGCGCCACGGGGTCGGCGAAATCCACTAACCTGGATTGCGCTGATTGTTATCGGCCTGATTCTGTTTGTTTTTCTTGGTGGCGATCGTCGTGATGCGCGTGTACCGGGTAAAGCCGAAGACAGCCAGGTCATCGAAGAAGGCAGTTCGCCCGAAAGCAATTTGTCCGAAGGCAGTTCGTCTGAGGGCACCATAGAACGCAGCCTGCTGCTGCCCCCCGGCATGCGCGCACGCGAGTATATCGGACAGATACGTGCCGCCGGCCAGCCCTATCCACTGGCGCAGGTTTACGAAAAGGCGAAAAAATTCCAGCATGAGGGCAGCCTTGCCGATGCACATCTGCTGTATTTTTTCGCGGCGCGTGAAAATTTTGTGCCGGCCATGATGATGATGGCGCAATTGTCGGATCCATTGCTGTTCCAGGCCGAGAATTCATTGCTCGACCAGGCCGATGTCATCCAGGCCTACAAGTGGTACAGCAAAGCGGCCGAGCTGGGGCAGCCGGCTGCCGCCGAGAGTATCGACAAGCTGCGCCAATGGGCGCAAGACGCCGCGACAACGGGTAATCCGGAAGCCAGGCAGCTGCTGCTTAATATTCAATAGGGATAGTCAACAGGTAACGCGATGCACATCAAGTCCGGTCAAACCAAATTTAGTCTGCTGCTGATGTGTTTGCTGGTCGTGCATGCGGGGAATCTGTTTGCCGACGACAAGCCGCTATTGATGGAAGGCAAAAAGGCCCTGTATCAACGCGTTCTCAGCATCCCCGAGGCGCGTCTCTACGAAATCCCGGTGGCGTCGTCGGCCGCTTCCAGCGAAATCATTCCGTTCAGCGTGCTCTACGTTTACGAGAGAGGCAGTGAATGGCTCAAGGTCGGTTACGGCAGTTTCGGCAAGATCGCGGGCTGGGTGAAGCGCGACAAGGCCATCGCCTGGAACCAGGCGTTGACCGTCTCCTTCAAGGATCCCCAGGATATACAGCGGGTCATGATGTTCAATAACAAGGATGATTTGCAGAAGCTGGTCGAGGATTACGACAAGCAAGGCTACCAGGCGCTGTACGACTCGGTCGTAAACGACGAGATGCCCGCGGATTCGCCGGTGACCGCCATCCAGCCTGAGGCTCATCTCGATATCCGCGGAAATTTTTACCTGGTGCCAATCAAGCAGCATGAAGACGTTTACCTCGGCAACGAACAGGCGCGCCTGCTGGAAATTGCCAGTGTACCGCTGGAAGACACCAACCCGGGGTCAGGCTCTGCCGCCACCCCGCCAGAAAAACGCAGCTATCGCAGCGGAATCCACTTTGTCATCGACTCCACCCAGTCGATGGGTCCGTACATCGATCGCACGCGTGAAGCCGTGGCTAAAGTGTACTCGGCGATCGAAACGCAGGGGTTGACCAACCAGGTTGGTTTTGGTTTGACGGCTTACCGCGATAACATCGACGAGGTGCCGGAACTCGAGTACCTGACCCGTCGTTATGTCAGCTTGCAGCAGGGCACCGACGTCAAGCAATTCTTCGAGCGCGTCAATTCGCTGAACCCGTCCCAGGTATCCAGTCGGGACTTTCGCGAAGACGCCTACGCGGGCATTAAATCGGCGATCGAGGAAACCGACTGGACCCAGTTCGATGCGCGTTACGTGGTGCTGATAACCGATGCGGGGCCGCGTGATAGCCATGACTCGCTGAGCGAAACCCGGCTCAGCGCCCAGGCTCTGCGCCAGTTTGCGTTTGACAAGGGCGTTTCGATCTGGGTGCTGCATCTACGCACGCCCGCGGTTGCGGCGGATCATGAAGCCGCCGAAACCCGGTACAAGCAGTTGTCCTACTACCCGGGAATCGGGGATTTTTACTACGGTGTCAGTCTCGGCCAGGTCGACGAGTTCGGTAACGTGCTGGAAGTGCTCGCCAACCAGATTACGCAGCAGGTGTTGACAACCACCAACGGCGTGCCGCCGTTGCCGCTGCCGCAACAACAGTCCGGTCAGACGCAACTCTCGCAATTACAGGGCCGTGTCGCCAAGCTCGGTCATGCGCTGCGCATGCGCTACCTGCAAAAGGAATCGGGGCAGCCGCTCCCGGCGGTTTTCGACGCCTGGATGGTTGACCGCGACTTTCTCAATCCCGGACGTTCGGCGGTTGATGTCCGTGTCCTCCTGACCCGGGATCAGCTCAGCGACCTCAAGTATGTCATGCAGCAGGTGCTGGAACTCGCCGAGGAAGGCGTGCTCAGCCCGCAGAATTTTATCGACGATCTGAAAAGCCTGGCGGCGACGGTGAGTCGAGATCCTTCTTCGGTTGCTGGCAGCACCTCCGGTGCGGGCGCCAATCTCGCCGACATGGGTTACATGCGCGAGTATATCGAGGATTTACCCTATACCGGCGAGGTCATGAACCTGACCCTGGAAACCTGGGAAGAGTGGTCCGCCAAGGTACAGATCGAGTTCATGCACCGGCTAGAGAGCAAGATCAACTACTACCAGGCCCTGCACGATCATACCGATTTGTGGGTGACCCCTGGCGGTGGACCGGTCAACGGTAATTCGGTTTTCCCGGTTGCACTCGAACTGCTCCCCTGACGACCCGTGACGGTCGTCTATTCACTGGAGAACGTCGTTAAGGAGCGTCTCATCGACGGCGTCGGTTTTCGTCTGCAGGTACCAAGGATTCAGATACGTGCCGAGGAAAATATCGCCCTGATAGGGCACAGTGGCTGCGGCAAGAGCACGCTGCTGGACATGCTCGCGCTGATATTGCGCCCCGACACATCGGATGAGTTTAGCCTGCATCCTGTGCAGGGCGATAACCACGATGTCGCGGGCCTGTGGCGGCGCGACCGCTACAGCCGGCTTTCCCAGATCCGCAAGCAGCACATTGGCTATGTGCTGCAGTCCGGCGGCCTCCTGCCTTATCTGACCGTGCGCGAAAATATCGAGTTACCCCGCAGGCTGCTGAAGTTGCCCGATGACGATTCGATAAACTCGATTTCGAAGGTGCTCGGCATCAGTCGTCAGCTCGACAAGTTGCCCGGACTGCTGTCCGCCGGTGAACGCCAACGCGCGGCCTTTGCGCGCGCCCTGTCGCATCGGCCGTCAATCCTGATCGCCGACGAACCGACCGCCGCGCTCGATCCGATTACCGCGCACAAGATAATGGCGGTGGTAATGGAGGTCATTCGCGGGCTCAAGATTACGCTGATCACCGCGAGCCACGACTGGGCGCATGTTTATAAAATGGAATTGCGTACCCTCAGGCAGGAAGCCGTGGCGGTCGATGACGGCAAGGTTTACCAGTCGAGCTTCAGCGACTGATGACGCAGTTCAGCAACATCATTCGGCTCAGTTTTCGTGATTACAGCCACGAGTGGCGGATGTCAGGCTGTTTCATTCTGGCGCTGGCGTCGGTGCTCGCGCCGATGATGATTCTGTTTGGGCTGAAATTTGGAATCGTCACGACAATGATTCACGAACTGGTGGAGAATCCCGCCAACCGCGAGATCAAGCCGATTGGCAGTGGCCGTTATGACGACGCGTGGATCGAAGGCATGCGCCAGCGGGACGATGTCGAGTTTATTATTCCGAGGACGCGTGCGCTGGCCGCGACCATACAACTGAAGAGTACCAGCGCCAAGCGTATCGTGTCGACGGAACTGCTCGCTACCGCGCCGGGAGATCCGCTGCTTGGCGGAGCGACCCGGCAACCGCGGAACTATTTCCAGGTGGTCCTCAGCCATGCCGCCGCGAAAAAGCTGAATGTCAATTCCGGCGATGAAATCGATGCCAGTCTCGCCAGGCAGTTTCAGGGGAAGCGCGAACGCGTGCACCTGCCACTGGAGGTCATCGATGTAGCCGCTGCCGGTGTCATCTCGCGCAATGTCGCCTTTGTCGATCTTGAACTTTTAATCGCCAGTGAACAGTTCAAGGACGGACGCGCCATCGAGGCATTCGGCTGGCAGGGTAATACCGGCGGCCCGGAGGGCCGTATGTACCCCTCGTTTCGCCTGTATGCGCGCTCTATTTATGACGTCGAGAACCTGTTTTCCGATCTTGAAAAGGAGGGCGCCCGGGTGAAGGCCAACGTCGCCGAAATTTCGACTGTGCGGTCGATCGATCGGAATCTTTCCGTCATCTTCTGGATTATCGCCTGTGTCGGCGCCATCGGCTTCGCCTTTTCCCTGGGGGCAAGCCTGTGGGCAAATGTAGACCGCAAGCGCAAGGACCTGAGCGTATTGCGCCTGGTTGGATTCAAGGGTGGGCGAATCGTCATGTTCCCGGTGTTGCAATCCTGCTACACGGCGGTTCTCGGCTGGTTGCTTGCGGTCCTGGTTTATCTCGCCTTCGAGTACCTCATCAACGTTTTCCTGGCGCCGCGGATCAATCTCGATCGCGTACTTTGCTTTTTGCTCATCGAGCATTTTCTATGGGCGTTGGCGCTGACTGTCGTTATCGCCGTTTCGGCAGCCGTCCTCGGTGGAATGCGCGCCGCACGTATCCAGCCTTCCGACGGATTGCGCGACCTTTAAATTCTGTAGGAGCAGTCCTGCAAAAACAATCTCCGCTGCCGTGTCCGGTTTCGGGTCGGGATCATTTTTTCGCAGTCATGACGAGGGTTCAAAGCCGTTACTGTGATAGCATTACGGCCCGATGCAAGGGTCCCAGATTACACAACAGCTGAAGCCGGTTTATCTGCTCGCCAGCGCCGAACCGTTATTGACCCGCGACTGGCTCGACGAGGCCAGACGCGCGTTACGCGGCGCCGGTTTCGAAGATATTCTGAATCTCCAGGCCGATACCGGGTTCGACTGGCAGGAGTTGCTGGGGGAAGGCGACATGATGTCGTTGTTTTCGACCAGCAAGTGTCGCATCGTGACCCTGCCGAATGGGAAACCCGGGCAACAGGGCAGCAAGGCGATACAGGGCCTGTGTGAAAATCCGGGCGAAGGAAACGTCTATATATTCGTAACCCCGCAACTCGACCGGCAAGCGCGTAACACGAGCTGGTGCAAGGCGATACAGTCCTGTGGCGAGATGGTCGAACTCAAGCCCGTTTACGATAATCAGCTGGCAGACTGGTTGATGCAGCGTGCGCGTTCGAGGGGATTGACCATCGACGGGCAGTCGGCGCAGTTCCTGGCCGAATGCACCGAGGGTAACCTGCTGGCGGCGGACCAGGAACTGGAAAAGCTTTCGATTCGATTCGTCGACAATGGCCTTATCGATTTCGAAACCATCGAAGCAACGGTTGCGCAGTCGGCGCGCTACAGTCACTTCCTGCTGGTCGACGCTTGCCTCGCCGGCAGCACCGGACGCGCGCTCAGGATCCTTAAAAGCCTGCGCGCGGAAGGCTACGCAACCGCCCAGTTGCGCTGGGCCCTGCAAAGTTCGCTGGAGCAACTGGATCGACTCAAGCTGGCCGAACGCAGCGGTGCGCTGGGCGATCGTATCTGGCAGGAGCTGCGTATTTGGCGCAACAAACAGCGCCTTTACCAGGCTGCGATGTCGCGCCTGGCGAGCCCGCAGATTGAGCGTTTGTTACAAAGCTGTGCTACATTAGATCGCCTCGGAAAAGGGCAGCAGGGCAGTGAATTTCCGGACCAGGACTGGTTCGAGATCAAGTCGCTGGTAGTCGATTTTAGTGGTGTGAACGGTAAATGATATGAGTGCAGCATTACATAACGAAGCCGATGCGGATGTAAGCCGCTATATGTCCGCGCTAGGGCAGGCTGCGCGGCAGGCCGCGGGCGTTCTTGCGCATGCCGATCCCCGGCATAAAATCCGGGCATTGCTCGCCATCGCCGCGGTGCTGGATCAGCGGTGCGAATTTATCTTGCAGGAAAACCGCCGCGACCTGGACGCGGCCAGCAAGGAAGGTATCTCCGCGGCGATGCTGGAACGGCTCAAGCTCGACCAGGCCCGGGTTGACGCGATGATCGAAGGATTGCAACAGGTTGCCGGCCTCGCTGATCCGGTCGGTGAAATCAGTGATCTGCGCTATCGGCCTTCGGGCATCCAGGTAGGCAAAATGCGGGTTCCGCTGGGTGTTATCGGCATCATTTACGAGTCGCGTCCAAACGTGACTATCGATGCCGCGGCCTTGTGCCTGAAGTCGGGTAACGCGAGTATCCTCAGGGGCGGCAAGGAGGCGCTGCATTCGAATCAGGCGATCTACAGCTGTATCCAGCAGGGGCTGCAACAGGCCGAGATGGTGGAGTCCGCGGTGCAGGTCGTCAATACCCCCGGTCGCGCGGCGGTCGGGCAAATGTTACAGATGCAGGACAGCATCGATGTCATTATCCCGCGCGGCGGGAAATCGCTGATCGAACGTATCAGCAACGATTCGCGCATCCCGGTGATCAAGCATCTCGACGGTGTCTGCCACGTTTACATCGATGATCACGCCGATCTGCAGAAGGCGGTTGATATTGCAATCAACGCCAAGACGCGGCGTTACGGGGTTTGTAATGCGATGGAAACCCTGCTCGTCGCCGGCGCCGTTGCGCCCCGGGTTTTACCGCGGATCGTGGAACAGATGAGCGCCCATGGCATCGAGTTACGCGGCTGTGAACAATGCTGCAAGCTTGACGGCGCAAGTTTTAAACCGGCCGTCGAGGACGACTGGTACGCGGAGTACCTGGCGCCGATTCTATCGATTCGCATCGTCGACGGCCTGCAGCAGGCGATCGATCATATCAACCGTTACGGTTCGCAGCATACCGACGCCATCGTCAGCGAAGATTACAGCCACGCGCGCGAGTTTCTGCGTCGCGTCGATTCGAGCTCGGTCATTGTCAACGCGTCGACCGGCTTCGCCGATGGCTTCGAGTATGGTCTGGGAGCGGAAATCGGCATCAGTACCGACAAGCTGCACGCGCGCGGACCGGTTGGTCTCGAAGGACTGACATCGCAGAAGTACGTTGTTTTCGGGGACGGAAACCTGCGCGCTTGATAATGATAGGGATTTTAGGCGGAACCTTCGATCCGATTCACCGTGGGCACTTACAGATCGCGACCCGGGTTTCGGCGCAGCTGGGTTTACAACAGTTGCAGTTAATGCCCTGCGCGCTGCCCGTGCATCGTGATCAGCCGCATGCCTCGCCCGAACATCGCTGCGCCATGATCAGCCTGGCTATCGAAGGCGATTCCAATCTCGCTCTAAACACCCTCGAGCTCGAACGCAAGGGACCATCCTATAGCGTTGACAGCTTGCGCGAGATCCGCCGCACTACCGATGCCAGCCTGGCGCTGGTGCTGGGAGCAGATGCGTTTAACGGTTTTGCCGGCTGGAAATCACCACGCGAAATCCTTGCTTTGGCGCACCTGGTGGTCTGTTGCCGTCCGGGCTTTGAGGTCGAACAGGATTTATATGCTGAGCGGCGGGTCGATTCGGCGGTTGAATTATCGAATCGAGCCGCCGGCTGCATCCTGTTGCTGCGCGTCGACGCCATCGACTGCTCTTCGAGCGCCGTGCGTGCGGCACTGCATGCAGGCGAGACTCCGCGGCAATATCTGGCGCCGCCGGTGGCGGATTACATTGATCAACATAACTTATATCGGAAACCAGGTGACTGATTCAAAACCCAGCGAGTTGCAGGCTGAAGCCAGCAAAAAGATGACGCTAGAGGCATTGGAAGCGCTCAAGGCGGACAATGTGGTGACCCTCGACGTGCGCGAGATCGCGAGTTTCACCGATTACATGATATTCGCGAGCGGCCGTTCCACGCGCCATGTCGGCGCCATCGCGGAGGCGGTTGTCGAGGCTGCGAGGGCGTCGAATCAGCCGCCGGTCGGCGTCGAGGGCGAAGAAGTGGGCGAATGGATACTGGTCGATCTTGGTGATGTCGTGGTTCACGTCATGCTGCCCAATGTGCGCCTTTACTACGAGTTGGAAAAGCTCTGGGGTGAGGAACTGGCTGCCAGCTAGCCGTGCCGTCATGCAGATTCAGTTGATTAGTGTGGCGCAGAAAATGCCGGCCTGGATCGATGCCGGTTGCGCCGACTACCTGAAAAGAATGCCGCGCGAACTGACGCCAACGCTCGTCACCGTGCCGCTGGCGACGGGCAAGTCGCTACAGTCGGCAATGCGCCGGCTTGAGCGCGAATCCGAATTGATCCTGGCTAAGCTGCAGCCCGGTAGTCTCAACATCGCGCTCGATGACAAGGGGAAGTCCTGGACCAGCGAGGACTGGTCGAAACAGCTACGACACTGGATGCAGGAATTCCCCCGTGTCAACCTGATTATTGGCGGCCCGGATGGTTTGTCGCGGCAATGTATCGAGGTCTGCCAGCAACGGGTTTCACTGGGCAGGATGACAATGCCCCATGCTCTGGTCAGGGTAGTGGTGCTGGAACAGCTGTACCGTGCCTGGACGATATGCCAGGGTCATCCCTACCATCGCGAATAGGCGCCTCCGGGCTTTCGGGCTATCATGCCGTAATGATTTATCTGGCTTCCCAATCGCCTCGCCGCGCCGAATTATTGCGTCAGATCGGTGTCGAATACGAGGTCTACGTCAGCGATATAGACGAGAGCAGGCTGGCCTCGGAATCGCCGCACGAGTACGTTTGCCGCATGGCGCGAAACAAGGCCCTGGTGGCCGCTTCCGAAATTATCAAAACGCAGGATTCCTGTGTCGTACTGGCGGCGGATACTACTATCGAGCTCGATGGTGATATTATTGGCAAACCCGCTGATCGAAGCCATTGCCGCTGTATTTTGCAAAAGCTTTCCGGCAGGCAGCACCAGGTGCTGACGGCGGTCGCCCTAGCGACGCCACAAAGGCTGGAATTTCGACTGACTTGTAACCGGGTTCGCTTCAGGAATCTGTCGCAACGAGAGATAGAAGCCTACTGTGCGACGGTGGAACCGATGGATAAAGCCGGCGCCTACGCTATACAGGGTAAGGCTGCGGTGTTTATCGAGCAGCTCGAGGGGAGTTATTCGGCAGTCATGGGATTGCCGCTGCTAGAGACCGCCGAACTGTTGGGTAACGCCGCTATCGAGATATTTTGATTATGACGAGAAATGAAGAAATTCTGATCAATATAACGCCCCAGGAAACCCGGGTAGCGATCATTGAAAACGGCACCCTGCAGGAAGTCAGTATCGAGCGTCAAAGCAGTCGTGGAATCGTTGGCAATATATACAAGGGAAAGGTCAACCGGGTGCTGCCCGGGATGGAGGCGGCATTTGTCGATATCGGCCTGGAAAAGGCCGGTTTCCTGCACGTGTCGGATATCGATGTTGGTGCATTCGCGGGCGATGGCGACGAAGACACAGCTGTCCGCCCCGCGATCAACGAGTTGTTGCACGAAGGTCAGACATTACTGGTGCAGGTGGAGAAGGATCCGATGGGGACCAAGGGCGCGCGCCTGACGACCAGCATTTCGGTGCCTTCGCGTTACCTGGTCTACATGCCGAATTCATCCAGCATCGGTATTTCGGTGAAGATCGAAGACGAAGATGAACGCGAGCGCCTGAAAAATCTGCTGCAGGCCTGCCGGGCCGAAAACCAGATCGGTGGATGTATCATTCGCACCGCGGCCGAAGGCGTGGACGAAAAGGAGCTGCAACGCGATATGGCCTTTTTGTCGAAGCTTTGGGGGGCATTGCTGGAATCCACCGAGGCGATTGAGGCGGGATCCATAATCCACGAGGATTTGCCGCTATCGATACGCACCCTGCGCGACATGGTCGGGGGCGATACTAACCTGGTGAAAGTCGACTCGCGTGAAACCTTTCAGAAGATGAGTGCTTTTGCCGCGCGATATATTCCCGATCTGCCGGCGCGGATCGAGCACTATCTGGGCGATCGGCCGCTGTTCGACCTGTACAACATAGACGACGAGTTACAGCGCGCGCTGGCGCGCCAGGTAGGCCTGAAGTCGGGGGGATACCTGATCATCGATCAAACCGAGGCAATGACGACTATCGATATCAATACCGGTGCGTTCGTGGGTCATCAAAATCTTGAAGAAACCATTTTCAAGACCAATATGGAAGCATCGCAGGCGATTGCGCGACAGCTCAGGCTGCGCAACCTGGGTGGCATCATCATCATCGACTTTATCGACATGGAGCGCGACGATCATAAGCGCCAGGTATTGAATTCACTGCAGAAATACCTGGCCAAGGATCACGCCAAGACCCAGGTTTGCGAGGTCTCCCCGCTCGGCCTCGTCGAAATGACGCGCAAGCGGACGCGAGAAAGCCTCGAGCACGTGCTCTGCGAATCCTGCAAGATTTGTCATGGGCGGGGGTCACTCAAGACCACGGAAACCGTGTGTTATGAAATTTTTCGTGAAATCCTGCGCGAGGCGCGTTTTTACGACGAGGCGCAGCAGCTGCTGGTGATGGCGAACCAGGACGTCGTCGACCGTTTGCTGGACGAAGAAGCAGCTAATCTGGCCGAGCTGGAAACCTTTATCAAAATTCCGGTCAAACTACAGGTAGAGGCGCATTTATCGCAGGAATCCTACGACGTGGTGCCGGTCTAGTGGTCACTAGAAGTTGAAATGGAATTGTTAAAGAGAATCAGCTTCGCACTGTTGTTCAGTGCCATAGTCCTGCTCGCCGTGGCCATGGGCGGCATACGCCTGGTGATCAGCAATATCGAGTACTTCAAACCCGAAATCGATTATCTGCTGCAGCGCGATGTCCACGAGGGCATTGTTTTCAACCGCGTTAGCGGGAGCATGAATCGCTTCAACCCGATACTGCGCATCGAAAATGTTTCGGTAAACCTGCCCGATCGATCGCAACCGTTGTTCATCGACCGCCTCGAAGTCGAATTCGATTTCTGGAGCAGCTTGCGCGAACGCGCGCCGGTGGCGCTGGAAATCAGCGGTCAGTTGGAGAAGCTTGAGCTGACGAAGGATATGTCGGGGCGATGGTTGATCAATGAGTACCATATTGGCGCGGGCGCGGGCGATGTCGATCTGCCCGGTTTTTCGGAACTTCTAGGGCTGTTGCCGCGCTATCTGAAACTGAACCTGCGCCGGCTGATTGTGCACGATCAGAAATACCAGGCGACGCATCAGTTCGATCGGGTCGAGGCCCAGATCAATCATCGCGAGGGCCAGTTTCTGACGCAGCTAAGCGCGGCCCTGCCAGACGAGTTCGGCCGTGGCGTTTTGCTCAAGTCGGTAGTCGATCCCGCTTCCAGCCTGATTTATATCAATTCAACCGATTTGCAATTGGCGCCGTTGGCGCGTTTGTTCGATATCGATACACATGGAGTAAAAAGCGGCGCTCTCGATGGAGAGTTGTGGGTCGGGATGTCGGGTTACCGGATCACCGCGGTGAACGGCAACCTGCTACTCAAACAGGCGGTACTGCAGGTGAGTGACGACAAGCCACCCTTGTCGATCGACTATCACGCGCACTTCAATGCCGTCGGCGACCATGACAGCTGGCGTATCAACAGCAAAATCGATCGTCTCGGTATCAATGGTCAAAACGTTCCGGGGTTTAACGCCCAGGTGAAAATTCCGCTCGCCGAGGATACCAGGTTGATATCGGCCTGGATCGATCGATTGCAGCTTTCGAGCCTGCCGGTTGTCGCCGGACAGTGGTTGCACAACACGATCAATGAACCGATTGAGCAGGGTAAGTTGAAGGGCTTGCTACAGGATCTGGTCTTTGAAATGGACCTCGAAAATCCACGCCTGGCGCACATGGCGATGCGCGCCACCGATCTGAGCAGTGATCAATTTCGCAAGTTTCCGGGCGCCACCAATTTGAATGCCGATCTGGTCATAGGCAACAGCAGGCTGGCTGCCCGGGTGTACGGCGAAGCCATCAGCCTCGACTTTGGTGAATTTTTCCGCGCGCCACTGTATTTTGATTCGGTAGCGCTGGATGCCGTTGTTAACCTCCAGCCTTCCGGGAACCTGTTGGTGATGGCCGATAATATCGAGGTGCGCAACCGGGACGCTAGCGTCTCGGGTCGATTGCGGCTGGAAACCGATGGTGATCATGCGCCGTTCATGTTCCTGCGCGCGAATTTTTCCGATGCACAGGCCAGTAGTGCCGGCAAGTACTTCCCGATAACCTTGTTGCCCGCGAAGACAATGGAATGGCTGGATCGAGGCATTATCGATGGCTTTGCGCCCGCCGGAGACTTGCAGTTTCATGGTCGACTGCGGCGTATTCATGATTTCGAGAACAACCGCGAGGGCGAGTTCTTTGTCGACTTCGCTGTCGAGCGTGCCGATGTCTTTTTTGCGCCCGGGTGGTTGCCGGCGAAAAATGGCGCCGGCCGGGTCCTGTTTCATAACCTCGGCGTTGAATTCGACCTCGATAGTGTCAGTTATGAACGGCTCGACGGGATACGGGCCAACGGCAGAATAGCGAATTTCACAAAGGCGTCGCTGGAACTGAACATCAGCGCGGACGCGCCAACCAGTGATGCGTTACGAATATGGGGCGATACGCCGGTCGGCGAACGCTTTAGCGATATACTGGCTAATCTTCACGATCTCGAAGGCAGTGTGAGTAGCGAAATCGAGGTCCTGCTGCCGCTCGGCGGAAACCAGACCGAACGCAGTGTGGACGTCAACGTCGATTTTAAAAACGCCGCCCTGCAGGCGAAAAACTGGGGCCTCGATCTGTCGCAGATTACGGGGCGCCTCAATGTTACCGAAGACAGCCTGGCGGCGAGCCAGGTGACGGCCCGGTTTTTCGGCGATCCGGTCGAGATCGACGCCAGCAGTGAGAATACCAGTGTTAACACGCGTGTGACGGTGCAGGGCAATCTCGAGTCAAGCAACCTGCTGAAGCGGTTGCCGCGGCAGTTGGCTGAAAATGTAAAAGGCCACAGTGACTGGCAGATCGGAATCGATATCGCCGGTGCCTCTGCGCAGGTCGAAAAGCCCTTCCTGCACATCAACGCGGCGAGTAACCTGCAGGATACGCAGATCACCTTAGCCTTGCCCATGCGAAAAAGCGGCCCTGATATCGCCCGGATTTCGGCCGATATCGACTTCTTCCCGGAACAGGTCCGATTCGAAACCAGCCTGGGTAAGAATTTCAGGGGGCGGGGTTTACTGAATACCGACGCCGACCGTGAATATCGGCTCGATGCTCTCCAACTCGCTTTTTCATCCCCGCTCGAAGAGGAACTGTCGCCGGGAATAAACCTGCATGGCCGGATTGCCGAGTTACCCGTCGATGAATGGAAAAAGTTCTTCACTGACGCGGGTGAAAACGATCTGACGATACTGAATTCGGTCGATCTCGATGTTGACCGCGCCGAGATCTACGGCCGCAGGCTCGAAGCGGTTGATTTTGCACTGCATCGGACCGACCGATTCTTTTACGGATTCATCGATGCGCCCATCCTCAGGGGCAGCTTCGCAGCTCCACGGCAACCTTCCACGAGCAACCCGGTAATCATCGACCTCGAATACCTGGTGATCGACAAGCTGGAGCAGGAGCCCGATTACGCCGCCATTACCCCCTCGGACCTGCCTGCCTTTCGCCTGGTCAGTAATTCACTGCGCTACCACGATATGATGTTCAGCGATTTGTCGATCGAGGCCAGACCGCGCAAAGGCACGCTGGTGGTCGACAAGTTTAGCCTGCGGCTCGATTCCATCCAGATAGCCGGCAAGGCTAAATGGGAATACGATGCAACCAGCCAGCAGCACCTGTCCAGTATCAAGGGGACCATCAAGGGCCCGCAACTGGGGCAAGCCATGGCCGGCCTCGGTTTTGGCGACAGCATGACCGATGGCAATATCGATCTTAGCGGCAGCTTCACCTGGCCAGCCCCGCTGTACGGGTTTACCCTGGAAAACGTGTCTGGAAAATCGCGCATGAAGATTACCGATGGCGTGTTGAATAACGTCGAACCGGGCAGTGGCAGGTTTGTCGGCTTGCTCAGCCTGAGCGCAATACCGCGACGCCTGGCGCTTGATTTTTCCGATGTTCTCATCGATGGCATGGGGTTCGATAAAATAGACGGTAATTACCGCATCGCCAACGGGGTGCTGTTTACCGAGGATACGAGAATGGATGGCCCGGCGGCGAAGATCAAGATTTCGGGTAAAACAGGTATAATGGACCGCGATTATGATCAGACCATTCGCGTTACCCCCAAAATCAGGCATACGCTGCCGCTCGTCGGCGCGGTTGCGGCCGGCACCACCGTGGGCTGGGGCCTGTTGTTACTACAAAACCTGTTCAAGAAAGTCATAGACGATGCCGTCGAGGTAGAATACCGGGTTAGCGGCAGTTGGGACGATCCAAAGATTGATTTGATAAAGGCAGTTGATGAAAACCAGAAAGAATTACCGAAGATTGATAATAAGTAGTGTCTGCATTACCGGCCTGTTCCTGTGCGCTCAGGTGGCGGCCAGTACGGCGCGAATCTATACCCTCAGCGCCGATGAATGGGCAAGGCCACGCAGTGGTGAAGTAATTGCCGAGCTCAGCGCATTGCGGGCTGCGGTCCATTACTGGGGCAGGTCGGAGAACGCCATCATGGTGGTGCGCTACCCGGGCGAGGACAGCGGTGAGTTATGGGCCGCGGAACTGCGAGACTGGTTGATATCGTTGGGGGTGCCCTCAGATTACATTCGCCTGGTTGCAGGCACGCAGGCCGCCGACGAAATCAGGGTCGTGGTCGGCAATCGTGATGAATTGGAGCAATAACAAAGCATGTCCTCGATACTTGAAACGGTTAGTCACAGCATTCTCGAACCGAGCGAACTGGGAATCGATCGCCTCGACGGGTTCCTCGATGCGCTGCAGGGGAAGTTCATCGACGCGGGTGACCTTTACTTTCAGACCAGCCAGCAGGAATCCTGGGTCATGGATGACGGCATCCTGCGCGAGGGTAGTTTCAATATCGAAAAAGGCGTCGGTATTCGCGCCATGTCCGAGGAGAAGACCGGCTTTGCCTATTGTGATGATCTGCACGGCAACGCCATTACCCAGGCGGTGAACAATGCTCGCGCTATCGTAAAGCAGGGACAGTCGGGTAGTAGCAGAATTACCCTGGCGAATCGCCCGGCGAAGGCGTTGTATACATCGAGTAACCCCGTCGATGGTCGACGCGCCGAAGAAAAAGTAGAGCTGCTGAAGAAGCTGGATGCTTACACCCGTTCGCTCGACGAACGCATTGAGCAGGTCATTATTTCGTTATCGGGCGGTATCGATCATATCCTGGTTGCCGCTACCGACAATACACTGGCCGCCGATATCCGCCCACTGGTGCGACTCAATGTCACGGTGTTAATGTGCCAGAACGAGCGGCGTGAGCAGGGTAGCGCCGGCACCGGTGGTCGTCACGCCTATGATGTATTTTTCGAAGGCGACCGGGCCCGTGAACTTGCACGCGAAGCGGTAAGGCAGGCGGCGACTAACCTCGAATCGGTTGCGACCCCGGCCGGCGCCATGCCGGTTGTGCTGGGGCCGGGCTGGCCGGGGGTGTTGCTGCATGAAGCGGTAGGTCACGGGCTGGAAGGAGATTTCAACCGCAAGGGGACCTCGGCATTCAGCAACCGCCTTGGCGAACAGGTTGCTTCGTCGTTGTGTACCGTGGTCGACGACGGAACCCTGCCGCATCGTCGTGGATCGCTGAGCGTCGATGACGAGGGCGTTCCCGCGCAATGCACCACCCTCATCGAAAATGGAATTCTGAAGGCTTATATGCAGGACAAGATGAATGCGCGTTTGATGGGAACCGACTCGACCTCCAACGGGCGGCGAGAATCTTTTGCCCATCTGCCGATGCCGCGCATGACCAACACCTACATGCTGCCCGGAGAGAGTGACCCCGGTGAAATCATCGCTTCGGTAGACAAGGGGCTATACGCGGTTAATTTTGGCGGCGGCCAGGTGGACATCACTTCGGGGCGATTCGTATTTTCCCTGTCCGAGGCCTACCTGATTGAAAAGGGCAGGATAAGCGCCCCGGTCAAGGGTGCTACGCTAATCGGATCGGGTCCCGAAGTCATGGGCAGGATTTCGATGGTTGGCAATGATCTTGAACTGGATCAAGGGGTCGGTGTCTGCGGCAAAGAGGGGCAATCGGTACCGGTTGGGGTCGGGCAGCCCAGCCTCAGGATCGACGAAATAACCGTGGGTGGAACCGACTAGCCCGCAAATCTCACCGATTTCCTCGGCATTGCTCCTGCATTGCTCTAGCCCCTGCGTCCCTGCAGTTGTGCTGCGGACTCTTCCCGGGGAGGTTCTCGCGGAGGCGCGGAGGTGCAGAGAGCGACGAGGAAACTATTTAAGGTGGGTGTCCGGATTTCTTTCTCGGATTCCTCTCTTCAAAATCCAACAACCTGGCCCTCTCTGCGACCCCTGCTCCTCCGCGCCTCCGCGAGAACCCCCCAGGGAAACATCCCTGGTAGTCCTGTGTGGTGGGCCTGCTGGTGTGATATGCAAGCTAGTTGACTGATACTGTGGTGATCTCCATCCCGGATTCGCCGCTCTGCAGGGTCAGCAAGCCGAGGAACTCACCTTCATAGCGGGTGCTGGTCAAGCGCCACAATATGGTGACCGCCTGTTCGCGGTGGATCGAATCGATAAATTCGAAATCGTTTTCTATCGTGGTCAGCAGCGGAAAGTCTTCACAACTCTGGCGGAAATGTTCTTCCGAAAGCTTTGCCAGCAAAGCGTTGGAAAATCCACGCGAAAAGCGGGCATAGTCGTGCTCACGAGCCGCTTCGATAATATTGTTCCAGATGGGTTGCGCGACCGAGCGCAATTGTTCTTTTTGTAACCGGGAAAATTTAACCTGCATATTGCACCAGTATCCCGGGAGCTGTGATACGGCATCCCGGCGCAGGACAGATGCGCCTGAACGCCGGTCTGGACCGAAAGCCATAGCTTAGGCTATGGCTTGAGGGAAGACCAAGTTCAGGCGTATCTGGACAAGTCAGAACCGGGATAGGACTCGGACCGTTGACAAACTGCACTTTTGTCTCCATTTGTAAATTCCCAAGTTTACACTTATCTTTCAGTTGGTTATACCCAGGTCCGAGACCGACTGGTGCAATATGCAGGTTAATCATGTCGTTTGCGTCGGGTTTAACGGTTCAGGCTGCAGTGCTAGGTGCAGGTCTTCATAAATCGACAACAGTGCCGGCACCACCAGCAAGATCAGTATCGTTGCGAAGGCGAGGCCAAACGCGATCGATACTGCCATCGGTATCAGAAACTGGGCCTGGCGCGAGGTTTCAAACAACAGTGGCGTGAGTCCGGCAATGGTCGTCAGCGAGGTTAGCAACACGGCGCGCAGGCGTTGGCAGGCAGCTTCCTCGAGGGCCTGGTATATCGGCAATCCGCGCTCGCGAATCTGGCGGTAGAAAATAACCAGGATAATCGAATCGTTGACCACGATACCGGATAAGCCGAAGAAACCGAACATCGACAGAATTGTCAGGTTTATCCCCATGAACCAGTGCCCCAGCACAGCGCCGGTCAGGCCCAGCGGAATGGCGAGCATTACCAGTATCGGCCAGCCATAGGATGAAAAAACCCAGGCCAGCACCAGGTACATCAGTACCAGCGCGATGATCGCACCCAGGCGCATGTCGGCAAAGGTTTCGCGCTGGCTGGCGGATCGCCCTTCGACGCTGTACTGAATGCCGTACTTGCTGGCGAGGGTCGGCAAGGTAAACTGTTGCAAATCGGCGACGATTTCGGCGGTATTGTTGAGCGCGGCATTGACATCGGCGGAAACATCGACCGAAAGCCGGCCGTTGAAATGGCGCAGGGTTTCGAAACCCTGTGCCGAGCGCCAGTTGGCGACCGTTTCGAGAGCGACGAATTTACCATTCGGTAACTTGATCGGCAGGTGCAACAAGCTGTCGAGGCGGCGCTGTTCGGATTCAGGTAGTTGCAGGCGGACTTCAACCTCATCGGCACCCTGTTGAAACCGTTGCAGAATGATACCGTCATAAGCGGCACGCAGTTGTCGCCCGATATCGGAAATCGATAGACCCAGCGACTCGCCGGCGGGACTCAATTCGTAGATCAGTTGCTCTCTGCCATAGGGGAGGTCGTCATCGATGGCGCTGACGCCGGGTATGGTTTCGAGGGTTTGCGCCAGGTCCAGCGCCGCTGCCTTGAGTTGATGTGGCGTCGATCCGGTAAGTCGCAGGTTGAGCTCGCGCCGGGCCGGGCCGACGCTGCGTGATGTGATCTGGAAACTTTCGACGCCTGCTGGAACCGTAATACGCGACCGCCAGTTCTCGATAAAACTGACATTATCGGTGCGGCGTTGATCCGAACCCAACAGTTCGACGTAGAGTGAACCAACCCGTTCTCCCTTTATCTGGCGACCGCGACCGACCGCGGAAGAGTGCACGCGGTAGTAGGTTGAAACCAAGGTTTCATCGATATCCGCGATGGTGTTGCGTAACTCGGCTTCGACCTCGTCGATAAAAGCATCCACCAGCGCAGCTTCGCTGCCGGAGACAAAGCGCACGTTCGCGTAAACCGTGGTCGACTCGGGTGACGGGAAAAACTGCCAACCGGTCTTACCTCCAAAAAAGACGCCGGCGGCCAGTAGCAAAAAACCGATTGCGCCCGCGATGGTGGTCCAGCGGAACTCGATCGCGAGCCTGACCAGGGGGCGAAACCAATGGTCGCGCAGCTGTAGGAAACCACTGTTCAGACGCATGCGAAGCGGCGATTGCCTGACTTCCCGGCCCTGTACGAAGGCGTGCCGCAAGTGACCCGGCAGGATCAGGAAGCTCTCGATCAGTGAGGCGACGATGACACAGACGATGACGATAGGTATGGCCATCATGATGGCGCCCATGCGCCCGCCGATTAATATCAACGGCAGGAACGCGGCTATCGTCGTCAGCGACGAGGCCAGCACCGGCGCCAGCATCCGTCTGGCGCCTCCTTCCGAGGCCATTAGTGGGTCTTCGCCCATGTCGAAATGAGCCTGAGCATCTTCACCGACGACGATGGCATCGTCGACGATGATGCCAAGCGCCATGATCAACGCAAACAGGCTGATCATATTGATCGAACCGCCAACCATGTAAAGCACCGCAAGCGTTGCCATGAACGAAACCGGAATGCCGACCGCGACCCAGAATGCTACTCGCGTCGACAGGAACAGGTAGAGGATGAGCAATACCAGTACCAGCCCGCCGGCGCCGTTTTTGACCAGCAGCATGATTCGCTCCTTGATCAGTTGCCAGTGTTCGTTAAATACCTGTATTTTGATACCGGGTGGCAACTGGGCGCGGGTTTTCTCGAGCCAGTTCTGCAGGATCCGGGCGGCTTCGAGCGAATCGCCGGATTCATTGCGTCTCAACACCAGAACAAGCGCATTGTTGCCCCCCAGGCTGATGGTCGGGGAACCGGGCAGGTGACGCTGTTCGATGTTGGCGATGTCGCCGAGGTGAATGCGCCTGTCGGCCTCGCTGACAATGGCGAGACTGGCGAAGTCGCGCGGTGTTCGACGTTGATTCTGACTGCGGATTTCGCGCGCCCCGTCTTCTTCACCGATCTGACCGGCGGGCAGATCCTGGCTTTCCGCATCGATTTTATCCGCCAGTTCATCGAGACCCAGGCCCAGGCGTTGCATCTGCTCGGCGGCCAGTTCGATTTTCAACTGCTGCTTGGGCAATCCCTGGATTTCGATCTTGTCGATACCGGCGTCGATCAATTCCTGCTCGAAGCGGCGTGCAATTATGCGTAGTTCGTCGATTTGCGAGGTCCCGCTGATGAGAAATCGGGCGACCGATTCATAGCGCACCAGCTGCGTCACCTTCGGGTCTTCCGCATCGCCTGGAAGATTGTTGAAATCATCGACCTGCTTTTTCACTTCTTCGAGCGCAAAACTCATATCGATGCCTTCGTCATACTCAAGCGTAATCCCGGATGCGCCGGATGCCGAAGTCGAAGTCATCTCCTTGAGATGGTCGACGCTACGCAGCCGCTGCTCCAGCGGATTGGTAATTCCCGATTCGACGTCTTCGGCATTGGCCCCGCTCCAGACGGTGCTGACGGAGATCTGGTCGAGTTCGAAATTGGGAAAAAACTGAACGTTCAGCTGTTTCAAGGCTAGGGCGCCCGTGAGCAACATCATCACCATCAACAGGTTGGCGGCCACGCGATGGCGTGCGAATACTCCCAGCAGGCTAGTTGCCACCGACTTTCACCTTGAGCCCGGAGACGGCATTGGGTAAATGCGTTACCACGATGCGATCACCGTCGGCGATCGCATCGCTACGGATCAGCACCTGGACCTGGTCATCCATTCTCGCCTGGCCGATCGAGACGATGTCAATTGCCTGCAGGCGATCTTCGTCGACCCGGTAAATTCTCGAGTTCCCGTAAATCGCCTGGTAGGGAACCGCGAAAACATCGCTCTGGGCTGGCAGTTGCAGGGATAATGCCAGTAATTCTCCGGGGCGATATTGCACGGCGTCGCTATCGATCGCGAAGTAGACGTCGATGCCGGTGGCCTCGGCTTCTCCGGAGAGGCGTAGTAGCGGAAATCGACCCAGATCGCCGCGCCCGACGACGCTGGCGAAAAGTGTTTCCTTGCTTGCAATCGCAGGCTGCACCGAGTCGATGTAATTGATGGGAAGATGGGCTCGAATCTCGAGTGCATGGAGCGGAAACAGTGAAACCAGTAGCTGTCCCAGTGAGACTCGATCACCCGCCGCAACCGCGACTTCGCTGATAATCGCGTCGAAGGGCGCGCGCACCGCGGAGCGGTCCATCGCCAGTTTTGCCTGATCGTATTGGGCCTTGCCGCGATCCTTTCTGGCATTCAGGATTTGTAGCCGCGCGGGGTGGCTGTCGACTTCGAGTTCGCGCGAGGTCACGGCCAACTGTCGTCGAGCCAGTTCGCTGTGCGCGCTATTGAGGGCGGTGTCGGCGCTCAGTTTCTGCTTTTTCAATGCGACCAGGCGATCCACTTCGGCTTCGGCAAGCGTCGTCAGTTCGCGTTCGGTTTGCAGCGACGCGCGGTTTGAACGATTTCGGATTTCGAGCTCGGCGATCTGGCTGTCCATATCGCGCACATCGGCCCGGGCCTGCTGCAGGGCCACACTGAAGTCTCGCTTGTCCATGGTGACCAGGGGGGCTCCCTTGCTGACGCGGGCGCCATTGCGCACGTAGACCCTGTCGACGATGCCGCCTCCGGGCGCCGCAGCTTTCAGCTGTTCGGGTGATTCGATGCGGCCGTACAGGGTCACGGTCGGAGATAGTGTTTGCTGCCGAACCTCGATGATCTCGATCTGCCAGATTTTCTCGGAAAGCACCGGACTTTCCCGCTGCGTCTTGCTGGCGACCAGTGAATAGTAAATCCCACCGGCGAGTAGCAACACCAGCATCGGTAGTACAAGTTTGGCCTGGGATCTGGCGGTCATGAGTGGTTCCGGTCGAGCATTGGTTCGAGTATAACCCTATGGCTATTGTTCTGTCGGCTCAAAGCGGCTTTGTGATCTGTTTTTAGCCACCTTGAGCGGATCGAAAATCTCGCCGTTCATGGCAATGTAACAACCTGCCGGCAACAACTGAGCCGCGGCGCTGGCGAAGCCGAGATTAAACAGGGCGTCGCTGTAGCGCATGCGCGCCGGCTGCATGGCGCCAAGCAGGACGATGGTCTTGTCGGCAATGTCCAGCAAGGCCCGGGCGGTGTCGACCATGCTGTCGGTGCCGTGAATGATCAGAATCAACGATTCCCGCGCGTTAGCGACCGCCTTGCGGATCACCTCGCGGTCCTGCTCGTCGATGTCGAGACTATCCCTTTGCAGTAGCGATTCGATGCGATACTCGAAGTTGACATTGGCTTCCTCGAGCAACTCCCCGGCCATGGGATCGCCGAAGTGAAATTCACTTTTGGCGTCGAAATAAAGCTTGTCGAAGGTGCCGCCGGTGGTAAAGATTCTGATCGTCAAAGCGATCTCCTGTGGTTGCAATAGAAAAACGGCCAAACGGCCAGAGGATTATTGTAAACTTCTTGCTTTCGCTCCACTATCCCGATGTGCTGGTATGATTTCCGCGCCCCTGTTTAGCCAGCAACGAAGCCTGAACTCCAGCGAATGTGCCGTGTCCCCATCGAGGATACGAGTTTGCAACCACACCAGGGTCTGTCGTCCCGGCGAAGGCCGGGATCCAGAATCGAAGGAACGCTCTCCGAGGGTACAGGGCTGTCAATTAAACCAAAGGCGGTTCGTCGCTCAGGAGTTCATCGGTACTGGGGTCGAGTTCATCGTTGTAAGCGTCGATGTTCGAGGCGACCTGGTCGACCTCCTCGTAGCTGGCGATGTTGAAAAGCGCTTCGCCGGCGAACACCAGCGGCAGGTTGGTTTTACCGATGACGATGCCGGAGACGGGACTGAACAATTGCTCGCTGTTTTCGCCGAGGGGGTTGTTGATATAGGCCAGCAGATCGCCTTCCTCTACCTTGGTTCCGGTGGCGACCAGCGCGCGCAGGATGCCGCTTTGCGCGGCACGTACCCAGCGGGTGGTGTTGGCTACCATCGAATCCAGCTTACGCGGCCGTTTGGTCCTGGGACGCATACCGAGTTCGGTCATGACCTGCAGCACGCCGCGCACACCGGCCCTGATGGAAACCTCGTCGAAGCGCAGGGCTTCACCGGCTTCGTAGAGCAGTACACCGATCCCCATCGCGTTGGCGGCCGCGCGAAATGAGTGTTCGAGAAATTCGGCATTGAGGACAACAGGTACTCCGAAGGCCTTTGCCAGCGCCTCCAGCTCGGCGTCATTGCTTAGACGGGCGCGTATTTGCGGCAGGTTTTCACGATTCACCGCGCCGCTGTGCAGGTCGACGACGTGGCTGCAGTGAGGCAGAATCCGGGTCATTACCACGTTGGCGAGCCGGGATGCCATCGAGCCGTTTTCGGAGCCTGGAAAAGAGCGGTTGAGGTCGCGCCGATCGGGCAGGTAACGCGACTTGGAGACGAAGCCGTAAACGTTGACCACCGGAATGGCGATCAGCGTACCCTGGATGCGATCGATGAATTTGTGCGACAGCAGGCGGCGGATGATCTCGACGCCATTGATTTCATCCCCGTGTATCGCGGCGCTGACCAGCAAAACCGGCCCGGGGCGACGACCGTGCACCACGTGCACAGGCATGTTGACGCTGCTATGGGTGTAGAAGCTGGGAAGCGGGATATCGATCGATTGGCGACTGCCGGGTTTTACCTTGACGCCGGCAATCTCTATGGCGGAGCGCATTTTAAACCTTGCCGCTTAACCCTTGCCACGGGTCCTGGTTCTACCCGGTCGCAGTTTTTCCAGGTTGGCGATGATCATGCTCGCAATGTCTTTTCCGGTCGCGCCTTCGATACCTTCCAGGCCGGGGCTCGAGTTGACTTCCATGACCACCGGACCGTGGTTGGAGCGGAGCAGGTCGACACCGGCTACGTTGAGTCCCATGATACGCGCGGCACGCACCGCGGTGGAGCGTTCTTCGGGCGTGATTTTGATCAGGCTGGAAGAACCGCCGCGATGCAGGTTGGAACGGAACTCGCCCTTGGGCGCCTGACGCTTCATCGCCGCTACCACCTTACCGTCGATGACGAAGCAACGAATATCGGAGCCGCCGGCCTCCTTGATGTATTCCTGAACAAGGATATCGGCCTTGACGCCCATGAACCCCTCGATGACGCTTTCGGCGGCTTTTTGTGTCTCCGCCAGCACCACGCCGATGCCCTGGGTGCCTTGCAGTAGCTTGACTACCAACGGAGCGCCGTCGACCATCTTGATCACGTCCTTGATGTCGTCGGGCTTGTTGGCGTAACCGGTTAGCGGCATGCCGATACCGCGTCGCGATAACAGTTGCAGCGAGCGCAGCTTGTCACGGGAACGCCCGATAGCGACCGATTCGTTGAGCGAAACCACACTCATCATCTCGAACTGCCGTAGTACTGCGAGACCGTAATGGGTGACCGAGGCGCCAATGCGCGGTATCACCGCCTCGAAACCCTCGAGCATTTCGCCGCGATAATGTATCGACGGTTTATGCGCGGCGACGTTCATATAGGCGCGGAGGACATCGATGACGACGATTTCATGCCCGCGTTGTTCGGCCGCCTCGATGATGCGCCGGGAGGAGTACAAGCGCCGGTTGCGCGATAGCAAAGCGATTTTCATTTGAATACCCGCCTATAACCCGTAAAGTTTTTTTGGTCTTAGTTTGCCGCTGAGATAGGATGCGCCCGGATCGACCCGGAAACGGTTTTCCATGGCCCGACGCCCCAACAGCATACGAAAGCGCATTGTATCACGATTCGTCAGCGTCATTTCAATAGGCCAGCGGCTATCACCGATGACGACATCAGTCTGGATGACATAGCGCATCTCGCGGTGCCCACCGGAATCGGTCACTTCGCGAAAATCGTAAATCGGGGCATGGCACTCGATCTCGAAGTCATGGTCATGCTGCAGCGGATGGATCAGAAACCGGATCATGTCGATGTTCTCCTGCCGGTAAGGCTCTATGAGGAAAGCGTGCAGGGCAGAGGTGCGGGCGCCAGTATCGATCTTGGCCTTGAGCGCGGGTAGACCGAGGTCGGGCAATGCGACCCATTCGCGCCAGCCGATAGTGGCATGTTCGGAGCCTGTTGACATGGGATGAACTGATTTCGAATTGGTTACCCGAATTCTGAAGTCTCGCGGCAGCGATGTACAAGGTTTTCGATCATTTGATCGCAGTATTGCATTTGCTCGCGGCGCACGAACTCATCTGCTTTGTGGGCCTGGTCGATGCTGCCGGGACCGCATACCACGCAATTGATGCCGATGTTGTCGAACAGGCCGGCCTCGGTGCCAAAGCTGACATTGTCGCCGATACGGTCGATCGGATTGATCGCGCGCGTATAGGCGATGACGGCCGAGGCCGGGTCGGTATGCAGGCCCGGGTAATGTGAAATTTCCTCAAACCGGATCTCGCTTTGAGGGTAGCGCGACTGCATGTCGGTGAGCAGGACGTCGTTGGCGTAATGCCTGATTTCATGAGCCAGCGCATCGAGATCCTGTTGCGGCAAATTGCGTATCTCGAACTCGAACTGGCATTGTTGCGGCACGATATTGAGCGCTGTGCCTCCGTTGATGTTGCCGACGTGGAAGGTCGAGTGTGGCACCGAGTAGCTTTGATCGAGCATTTGCCGTTGTACGCGATCGTTCATGGTGCGAATGAAAGCGATCAACTCGGCGGCGTACTCGACGGCGTTGACGCCGCTGCTGATGTACGCGGAATGGCATGAAAGGCCGGTGATGGTGACGCGGTAGGAAACCTTGCCCTTGTGCCCGAGCACCATCGCCATATCGGTGGGTTCTCCGATCAGGCCGACGCGCGGCTTGACCTCAAAAGTCGACATTGACTCGACCAGGCGCTTTGCGCCGACACAGCCGATTTCTTCATCGTAGGAAAATGCGAGGTGTATCGGTGTCTTTAACGCGTCGGCGCTGATTTGTGGCAACGCCGCCAGCACACAGGCGATAAATCCCTTCATGTCGCAGGCGCCGCGTCCGACCAGTGACTCGTCGCTGCTGTGCATGCGATAGGGGTCGCTGCGCCAGTTCTGCCCGGCGGTCGGCACCACGTCGGTATGCCCGGAGAGCATGACACCGCCGATGTCATCGGGGCCGATGGTTGCATACAGGTTGGCGCGGCTGCGATCGTCATTGTGTACCAGCTGCGAGTCGATTGCGTGGTCATCGAGCAGGTCGCGCACAAAATCGATGAGTTGCAGGTTCGATGTCTTGCTGGTGGTGTCAAAAGCGATCAGCTTCGCCAGCAGTGCCTCGCTGTTCACCATGGATCTCCCGATACACCGTAGGATGGCGAAGAATAACACGAACGGCACTGATGTCATCAGCGATAGGGCGTGTTACCACTGCCGGCCGTTTTCGGGTGCCGCTATTTGTAATTGGGATTCTGGGTAAAAGTTATGAATCAAGCACCTGAAAAATACTGGTTTACATGCGCCAGGAATCCGCACAGAATTTATCTGTCCCAAATCAAACAACGGTTAAAGCGTTATATGCCGACACATAAACGCATACGTATGTTCAATACGCGCGACACCTGTCCCAACCAGTCGAAAGACGATAGTGGTCGATAGCTTCAACCAGGCACATCAGCACCGAGAAAGTACCGGGAATGGCTAATTTATAAAGCTTTTTGGAGGAGATGAAAACATGGCCAGAGATCCACGTTACGATATTTTGTTCGAACCGGTGCAGATCGGTCCGCTAACCGCGCGCAATCGCTTTTACCAGGTACCGCACTGTAACGGCGGAGGCTATCGAGATCCCTCGGCGGTAGCGGCAATGCGCCGGGTAAAAGCCGAGGGCGGCTGGGGTGTGGTTTTCACCGAGCAGGTGGAAATGCACCACAGTAGCGAGATCACACCCTACATCGATGTGGGACGATGACGGCGTACCGATGCTGGCGAAGATGTCTGACGCCATTCACGAGTTCGATACTCTCGCCGGTATCCAGCTGGCTTACTCGGGAGTGAATGGACCCAACCTGTATTCGCGGGAAGTGCCGATGGCGCCGAGCGCCATGCCGGTGAGGACGGTTTTTAACGATCCGTTGAGTGCACGCGCCATGAGCAAACGGGATATCCGCGATTTACGCCGCTGGCATCGCAACGCTTTCAAGCGTGCGAAGACCGCGGGATTCGACCTGGTCTGCCTCTACGGCGCGCATGGCTTCGGCATCATCCAGCATTTCCTGTCACGCGCAACCAATCAGCGCAGTGACGAGTATGGCGGCAGTCTCGAAAACCGTTCGCGCCTGATGCGTGAGCTGGTCGCGGAGGGCAGGGACGTGATCGGCGATAAATGTGCGATTACGCTGTGATTGTCGCTCGATGAAACCCTGGGCGAGCTCGGCTTTGGCAACAGCGAATTGCGAGACCTGATCGAAATGCATGCCGAGCTGCCCGACCTCTGGGATCTGGCGCACGGCGCCTGGGAGGATTGCTCGGGACCGTCGCGTTTCAAGGATGAAGCCGCGCAACAGGAGCTGGTTGCGGGAATCAGGCAGTTGACCCCCAGGCCTGTTGTCGGCGTTGGGCGTTTTACCTCGCCGGACGTGATGGTCAGGCAGGTTAAATCGGGAACCCTCGACCTGATCGGCTGTGCCAGGCCGTCGATCGCCGATCCGTATTTGCCGCGCAAAATCGACGAGGGCCGTGAAGTGACCCTGTTGACGCCGGCGACCTACGTTTCACAGTGGAGCGACAACACGCTGGAGCAGGCGGCGATTCATGCCCGGCTGGTCGAGCTGGGTGTCGACATAGTGCTCAACCGGGCACTGAGCCGCATTGAGCAAGGCCGCGTGTCGAGCGAGTGCGTGTTTTCCGGGCAGGCTGGTTCGATGCAGGCCGACGCGGTGGTGATGGTCGCCTCGCGCGTCGGTAACGATGCCTTGTGGCAGGCGCTTGGTGCACGTGAAAACGAATGGCAGGGCAAGGGTATCAAGTCGATCAAGCTGATTGGCGACGCCCAGTCGCCCGCGCCGATCGCCTGGGCGACGTACGCCGGTCATCGCTACGCGCGCGAGCTCGATAACCCGGACATCGGAGATGCGTTACCCTTTCGGCGCGAAGTTGCGCAGTTGCGTGACGATTGAGCGGGAAATCGGTGAGCGATGCGGGCTAGGTCTGCTGAATCATTCGATAGAGTTCGTCTTTCAGGTGCAGGCGAATCTTTTTGCGTTTTTCGAGGTAGTCGTCGGAGGTGTTTTCGATGCCGGTTTCGATGCGGTGCACTTCGTGATCGACTTCGTGATACTCGTCGAACAGCCGCGCGAAGTGATTATTGGTCATTTTCAGGTGGTGGATGGTGTCACGGTGCTCGGGTAGTTCGTGTACCAGGTCGTGTTTTTCAGTCAGCATAGTGTTTCTCGTCAGGTCGTCGTTTCTAGTTTTCAATTTTTTCAGCGCAGTCGACGCAGTGTGCCGCGAAAGGCAACAGATCGAGGCGTGCACTCGGAATTTGTTCGCCACACTCAGCGCATTGAAAATAAGTGCCCTCGTCGATGCGTATCAGGGCGAACTTTATCATTGACAGTGCCTGCTCCGAGCTATTGCCGAGAGATTCCAGCACTTCATCGTTCTCGCGCTCGCTCGCCTGTTCACTCCAGTCGGCGGACAGGTCTTCGTGGCGAATGTCGCGGTCTATTGCATTGATGCGTCCGCTGACCTCGCGCTTAAGATCCAGCAAAATCTGTTTGTAGTGGTCTGTGTCCACGCTGTCTGCTCCTGGGTAATGCTTCAACTAGCCCGGAAAATTCATAAATATGCACAATCTCGCTTGTCTATTGATTCCACAAGAAATATATCCTCAGTCGCTCGTAATCACCGATACGAGACTTCTTCGGATATTTCCTTGTGAAATCAATATACTGCGCGATCTT
>JAAEPH010000180.1 GCA_024232855.1 Gammaproteobacteria bacterium | reverse complement strand
GATTTGGCGGCTAACCTCTTCTGGTGGGAATTGCTCAGCATGCTGAACGCACCCACTGGGTAACAATAACCAGTTTCACGGCTTCCTTTCCGATCCCAAGGTTCTGGATTTAACTCGACACGATACCGCGTTTTCTAGGTTTAACGGGAGTGTTGCAAAACTCGTATCCTCGATGGGGAAACGGCACATTTTTCGGTGATCGGTGTACCAGCATCGAACAGCTCGGCGAAAAATCGTGACATGTCCCCGTGGGTTCGATCCGTTAAAGTACCTTCGGGTTCAGGCCGGGTACCACCATACAACTTTCGACAACCCCTTCATTCCTCCGCGGCCTCGGCACCTCTGCGCCTCCGCGAGAACCGTCCTGAGATGCCGGTGCAATACGCAGGCTAGGTTCCCATCATCAGCGCCGGATCCTGGCTCAGGATGCGGGTCAGGAACTGGCAGACTGCGTCGACGCGTGCGACGTGGCGCAGATCTTCATGCACCAGCAGCCAGTAAGTCCGCTCCACCGATACCTGCTCGGGCAGCACGACCTGTAAACGATTTTCCCGCTGCGCCATGAAGCAATGCACCAGGCCGAGGCCGAGGCCTTCCAGGATTGCGTTGAACTGGGCGCTGACATTCGTGCTTCGAAACACGACGTGGGCATTTTTTATGGTGTTGTCAAAAAATCGCAACTCGGGCATTTCGATCAGGTCTTCGATGTAAGAGACGAAATCGTGTTGAGCAAGATCGTCGATACCGGAAATCGGGGGATAACCCGCCAGGTAGTCACGGCTCGCGAACAGGCGCAGGCGATAATCACACAGCTTCCAGGCGATGAGGCGCCCGCTATCAGGTCGTGAAAAGCTGATCGCGATATCGGCTTCGCGCTTGGACAGGCTCATACGCCGGGTTTCGGCGACCAGCTCGATCTCGATATCCGGGTGTTGCTGCTTGAATTCGTTAATGTGGCGCGCGATGACCTGGGAGCCGAGCGCTTCCGGCGTGGCCACGCGCACGGTACCACTGAGGCGTGCATCCTTGCCGGCAATTTCCCGGTACAACCGGTTCGATCGCGTTTCGATCTGTTCCGCCAGCGGTAACAGGCGCAGGCCCGCGTCGGTCAGTTGGTAACCGTTAGGTGACTTGTCGAACAGGCGCACATCGAGCTGCTTTTCCAGCGTCGCGATTCGCCGACTGACGGTGGTATGGTCGACCTGCAGGCGCACGGCAGCTCGCACCAGTTTTCCCTGGCGTGAAAGCGCGAGGAAGTATTTCAGATCGTTCCAGTCATACATGTGTAAATATGCACATTGGATGTGGAATTCGAACTATATCCTTGCAGAAATATCTTGTCTATACTGCGCTCCCTATCGTTAATAATTCCTGACAGGAGCCATCATGAGCCAGTCCGCCGAAACCGTATCCAGTGAAATCACCCAATTGAGCCACTACATCAACGGCGAACACGTCGCCGGCGGCAGCGGCCGTTTCGGCGACATATTCAATCCCAGCAAGGGCGTCAAGATCAGCGAGGTGCCGCTGGCGTCCCAGTCCGAGGTCGAAGCCGTCATCGCGGTCGCGGAGGAAGCCTTTCCGGCCTGGGCCGCAACCTCGGTATTGCAACGTTCGCGCATCATGGCGCGCTACGTGCAATTGCTCTACAAGCATCAGCATGAACTGGCCACGCTGGTCTCCATCGAGCACGGTAAGGTCATCGAAGACGCCATGGGGTCGGTGTTGCGCGGTATCGAAGTGGCCGAATTTGCCTGCGGCGCGCCGCATGCGCAGAAGGGCGAGTTTTCCGACAACGTCGCGCGCGGCATCGATATCTACTCGATGCGCAAGCCTCTCGGCGTCGTTGCCGGTATTACCCCGTTCAACTTCCCGGCGATGATCCCGCTGTGGATGGCGGGCATGGCGTTGATCACCGGTAACACCGTGGTGCTCAAGCCTTCCGAAAAGGATCCGTCCTGCCCGATCCGCCTGGCCGAACTCTTCGTCGAAGCCGGTGCGCCTCCCGGGGTATTCAACGTCGTCAACGGTGACAAGGAAGCGGTTGACACGCTGCTCAACGACGCGCGTATCAAGGCGATCAGTTTCGTCGGTTCGACTCCGATCGCGAAATACGTCTACGCCACCGCCACTGCCAACGGCAAACGTTGCCAGGCCATGGGCGGCGCCAAGAACCACATGTTGATCCTACCCGACGCCGATCTCGAAGACGTCGCCAACGCGCTCATGGGCGCCGCCTACGGCTCGGCCGGCGAGCGCTGCATGGCGATTGCGGTTGGCGTCTGTGTCGGTGACGAAGTCGCCGACAAGCTAATCGACATTCTCAAGCCGCGCGTCGAAGCGCTGCGCATCGGCGCCAGCCTCGATACCGGGCTCGAAATGGGGCCGCTGGTTACCCGCGAGCACCGTGAAAAGGTGATGAATTATATCCAGATGGCGCAGGATGAAGGTTCGCGCTTGGTGGTCGATGGCCGCGATTTCGTCTGCAAAGGTCATGAGCAGGGTTATTTCCTCGGCGGTTCCCTGATCGACAACGTCGGCCCTGAAATGCAGTCTTACCAGGAAGAGATCTTCGGCCCGGTGCTACAGATCATGCGCGTGGGCTCATTCGAAGAAGGCGCGGCGCTGGTCACCGATCACCCCTACGGCAACGGCACCGCGATCTTCACCAAGAATGGCGCGGCGGCGCGCACCTTTGCCGACAAGGTCGAAGTCGGCATGGTCGGCATCAACGTTCCGATTCCGGTGCCGCTGGCCTTCCACAGTTTCGGCGGCTGGAAAAATTCAGCTTTCGGCGATCACAACCAGTACGGGATGGAAGCGCTGCGCTTTTACACCAAGGTCAAAACCGTCACCGCGCGCTGGCTCGACCACGGTGTCGATGCCGAGTTCACCATGCCGGTATTGAAGTAGGACTTTACGGACCGAACCCTCGGGGCGCGGACCTCTGGTCCGTCCGGCGCGCCACAGCGTCTTTGCGACCGCCCTCGCGACGAAAAACGGTGAGCGATGCGGGCTAGCGGAGCAACGCCCTGCCGTAGCGCCTGCATTTTTCGATGTAGTCGACCGTACTCTTCGGCATCGGTACGCGCGCACTGGCGATATAACCGGTCAGGCGCCTGCCCTCCTGGATCAGGGCTCGCCCGTAGGCGATACGCATGCGCAGCATTTGGTCTGCGCCTTCGGGCAGGCCCGGTCGGTATTCGTCGAGCTTTTCGCCGAGCGCGACGAAGTTTGGCCATACCTGGAAAATAATCGGATCCTTCTTCATGGTCTCGGCGGCATGTTTGGCGGCCGATGCATAGTCCACGATTAGCGCCTCGAGTCCAGCAAACAGTTTATTGCTGCAAAACTCCTCGATCATGCAGGCCGCGACCTGGTCGATTTCACGCATTCCCTGCGCGATCTTGATAAAGCGCGATTGGTAAAAATCGGCAACCGGCATGGTGAAGGCCTTGAAGGGTTCGCCCCAGACCTCGTCGATGCCTTCACAACCACTGTGATGCTTGACCTGCTGTCCGAGCGTCAGCGCCTCCTGGAAACAGTCGCTGCACTGGCGCATGAGCTCGTTGTTGTGGCTGACCTGGACCCCCAGATCTTCGAGTTCGACGATGGTGGTAAACAGGTCGGTAGCGCGGTTGAACAAGGCCCCGGCAAGCATCGCGGCATTGATTCGCTTGCGTTCCGGATCGGTCTCGCGCGCATAGGCCTCGCGCGCCAGGTCGAGGCTGCGCCCGGGGGTGTTGATGCCCGCCTCGGTATGATGAAAAGCGCGCCGGGTGAGACTATCGATCAGGCGCTTGCGATCGGTCAGCGTATCTTCGAGCGGCGCATAGTACCGAATCCAGTAGCCATCATAATGGATATACTCGATATTGTCGGTTACGCGCCGATCGCCATCTGCAGGGAGTAAACTGCTTTCGGGAGCGGTGTCCAAGTAGTCCGCCTGTGTTTTCACCATGAGGATCTGACAATCATAATTCAATCCGGCTACAATGTTATGAAATCTGCCGGGGTTATCAATTAAATTTTTAAATAGTGACGTGCGGCACGTTGCCGTCCAGGCTCATCCTGTGAGCCCGTACTCAACTATAGTAGGCCGATTACGCGGAATTATGTTTTCACCATGGCCATAACCATCCACAGCTCCAACCGTGTTGAAACCCTGCAATCCAGGTTATCGCAACAGCTGGCGAACAAACCTCTGTCAAACCCTTTCAGCCCCGAGATCGTCGTCGTGCCGACCTATGCAATGGGGAGATGGCTTAACCTGCGTATTGCCCGACAACAGGGTATAGCCGCCAACATTCAGTATCCCCAGGCAGCCGAATGGATCTGGTCACTGGCAACGACGCTGCTGCGAGATGGGCCAAAATCCGACCCCTGCTCCCGCGTCGCTCTCGCATGGTGGGTGTTCAATGATCTGCCAGCCCTGCTGGGTCAGCCCGGGTTTGCGCCGCTACGGCGATATCTCGAAGACGATCACAGCGGAATCAGGCGCTGGCAACTATCTCAACGCATTGGCGACTGTTTTGATCGTTACCAGTCTTACCGGCCCGGGTTGATTAAAGGCTGGTCGAATGGAGAAGACGATCACTGGCAGGCTCGCTTGTGGCGTAGCGTCGTGACCGCCAACGGCCGCTTGCACCGGGTCCATGTTATCGGCCGGATCATCGCCTGTCTCGATGACGATGCCCGTGACCTGGAGTTGCCCGAGCGTATCAGCCTGTTTGCGCATTCACGCTTGGCGCCCTGTTACATCGAGGTCATCCACTCGCTGGCCAGACGCACCGAAGTCCTGCTGTTCCAGCACATTCCCACCGATCAGTACTGGGCCGACCTGGTCAGCGAAAAAAACCAGGCCCGAATACGACTGCAGAACCCCGATCACGACACCTACTTTGACAGCGGCAATCCCTTGCTGACCTCCTGGGGGAGGCAGGGACAGGTCATGCAGGATCTGCTGCTCGAGCTGGGTTCGGTCACCGCGCGCGAGGTCGAAGACAATCATCCACCCGGCGACAATACGCTATTACAATCCCTGCAAAGCAGCCTGTTCTACCTCGAACCGCCGTCGAAGGAGCTGGCCGCCGATGACTCGGTTTCGGTGCACCTGTGTCACAGCCCCATGCGGGAATGCCAGGTACTACACGATCACCTGCTGACCCTGCTCGATCGGCATGCCGATCTCCACAGCGAGGACATCCTCGTCATGGTTCCGGAGATCAGCCGCTATGCGCCCTATATCGAGGCGATTTTTCAGCACGACTCCAGCAACAAACGCCCCGGCCTTGCATGGAACATCTCCGATATCAGCGTCAGTGACAACCATCCCCTGGTGGGGGTGTTTCTGCAGTTACTGAAATTACCCGACAGCCGCTTCACGCGCTCGGAAATACTGTCATTTCTCGAGTGTGCCGAGTTACGCGAATGCTTCGGCCTCGATCAGCAAATGCTTGAAGACATCAACCGGCTTATCGAAGTCGCACAGGTGCGTTGGGGAATCAGTGCCGAACAGCGGCGCGCGCTGGGACTACCGGCAATTCATGAAAATACCTGGCAGCAGGCCTGGGAGCGACTGTTTGCCGGTTACGCCATGCCCAACGACGACCTGTGGCAGGGAATCGCTCCCATCAATGAAGTCGACCGCGACAGCGGCATCGCAATCGCGCGCTTCAGATACCTGTTCGAGCGACTGGCCTGGTGGCATGAAAAACTCGCAGCCGCCGCCAGTGTTGCCGGCTGGCAAGACCGGCTGCATCAACTGATCGAGGAGTTTTTATCGGCAGGCGGGGCCAGTGACGACCTTTTACAACCCCTGCGCCAGGCCATCAGCGAACTCGGGCAAGCCGGATCAGTTGAGCTCAGCCCGGCACTGGTCAACTACTGGATGGAAAAACAGCTGGCGACAACGCAGCTGCCCGGGAGACTGTATTCGGGTGGTATTACATTTTGCGGGATGCAGCCGATGCGCAACATCCCGTTTGCGGTAATCTGCGTGCTGGGCATGCAGGACGACGCTTTCCCTCGACGGCAGCAGAGCGTGGAGTTTGACCTGATGCGCGACAGCTTTCGCGCGGGCGATCCACACAAGGGGGACGAGGACCGTTACCTGATGCTTGAGACCCTGTTGTGCGCACGCCGCCACCTGTATTTCAGCTATTGCGGGCGCAGCCTCAAGGACAATAGCGAGTGTCAACCATCGGTCTTGTTGCGCGAATTACTCGACTATATCGATAGCGGGTTCATAACCGGCGATGAACCGCATTCGCCATCCAGTCGCATTTCATGTGTCCACCCGATGCAACCTTTTTCGCTGCAAAATTTCACCGCCGCGAGCCCGGGTTACGACCCGCACTGGTACGACACCGCGCTACTACTCAATAATGAACCAGGCCGGCAACCCGCTACAAACTGGGCAAGGCAGCCATTGCGGCAATTGCCCGAACCTGAAAGAGTGGTGGATCTTGATCTGTTGAAGCGGTTTTACCAACACCCGATACGCTATTTTTTCAACACGCGCCTCGGCATCCGTATTCCTTTCGAGGAAGTTTCTGAAGATGAAGAAGCATTCAGTCTGCAGGGGTTGCACAAATGGGCGATTGCCGGTGCGCTCGCCGCTGCTTACCTCGATGGTGAACCGCTCGAACGGTCCCGGTTTTCGGCGCGCGGCCTGCTTCCACACGGGAGCGCGGCCAGCGCTGAGTGGTATACCATTCTGAGCGAATATCAGGATCTGTTCGAAGACCTTGCCGAATTTTGCGACCAGCCGAAGGAACCGAAAATCATCGAATGCCAGCTCGACGACGGGGGTGTGCTATGCGGGGAAGTAAGCCAGTTTTATCCCGGCGTGGGCCTGATGCATTACAGCACCAGTAAGTCGATTAAAGCGCGCTCGCTGATTTCACTCTGGCTCGATCACCTCGCGCTATGCGCCGCGCAACAACTGTCAAGCTCGGAAAGCAGCCGGCTGTTCGCACCAAACACTCGCGGGTTTCGCTTCAGCGGGCTCGACGCGGGAAAGGCAAGGGTACTATTGGCGAACTATATCGAGCTGTTGCAACAGGGTCTCGACTATCCGCTTCCCGTTTTTCCCGATACGAGCTATGCCTGGGCCCAGGAGCCGGATCCGGAAATCGCGATGAACAAGGCCATGCTCGCCTGGAAGGGCGGTAATTACGGTGCGGCCATTCCGGGTGAACGCGAAGACGCCTATATCAGGCTGGCTTTACACAACAATATTGCCGACCCGTTGAGCGACATTCTGTTTCAGCAATGCGCTCGCCGGATCTATCAACCGGCAATTGATCACGGTGGCCCCAATGACTGACGCCCGGCCCGCCTCAACCCTCGATGCGAAAGCGATTCTCGACCTCGATCTCGACGGCATCAAGCTCATCGAGGCGAGTGCGGGTACCGGCAAGACGCACGCCATCGCAGATCTCTACCTGAGGCATATTCTCGACGGACGACTGGTTTCACAGATTCTCATTGTTACCTTCACCAACGCGGCCACGGAGGAATTACGCGGCCGAATTCGACAGCGGCTTTACCATGCGCTGGCGCTACTCAACGGCAATGAAACCGGTACCGACGAACTGATGCTCGCCTGGCATGATCGGTGGCGGAGGTTGGACAGGGACGAACAGGAGGTGCAACTCGGGCGTTTGCAGCTGGCCTTGCGCAGCCTCGACGAGGCCGTTATATCGACAATTCACAGCTTCTGTCAGCGCAGCCTGCAAGAGCACGCGCTCGCCGGCCAGCAGATGTTTGAAAGCGACCTGTTGAGTGATGATCACTCGCTTTGGGAAGCAGCGACAAAAGACTGGTGGCGCCGTTTCAGTTACGCGCTGCAACTCGATGCCTGGCAACTACTGAGAAGCAAGCTTGGGTCCATTGAATCCCTGGCCGGGGAGATACTCGAATTACGTAACAAACCCGCGGCCCGGCTATTGCCGCCGGTGGACCTGCCACTGCAGGAACTTCTCGAACAGCCGCGCAAAATCGCCGCCGACCTGCGGCAACTGACGCCGTTGTGGTCGCGGCACAGGAAAGAAATCATCGAGATTGTTTCGACTTCGAAAGTCCTGAGCCGACGCAAGGATCTCCCTTACCACGACCAGCAATTGAATAGCTGGCTCGATGCGGCGAATAGCTTTTTCAACAACCCGGATATTGATAACCCCTTTGATGACTTCGAATATCTGGGGACAAAGTGGTTGCACGACAACTCCAAGCCCAGTATGGCAGGCAAGGATCCCCGCTTCGAGCATGAATTTTTCAAGGCAATAGAGCCCGTAGCCGAATCATGGGCGGCCTATACCGGGACTCTCGGCGCCCAGTTACGCATCAATGCCCTGGGGGAGGTTTCCCGGGCGGTTCGGCAAAAGAAACATAAGATCGCTGCACTCGCTTTTCAGGACCAGCTTTCGCTGCTGCTCGATGGGCTCGTGGCCGAACACGGAAACTCGCTGGCGCAAAGCCTGCGGCAACAGTATCCAGTTGCCATGATTGATGAGTTTCAGGATACCGACAACATCCAGTACCAAATATTTAGCCTGGTCTACCATGCAGCGGAAAACGTGAGTCTGACCCTTATTGGAGATCCCAAGCAGGCCATTTACAGTTTTCGTGGCGGTGACATTTTTACCTACATGCAAGCCCGAAACCTGCCCGCCATAAAACGGTACCAGCTGCAGACAAACTGGCGTTCACAGCCGGAACTGGTGCATGCGATCAATGCATTGTTCAAGCGCAGGGCGGAAGCGTTTATCTACCATGACTCCATTGATTTTTTGCCCGTGGATTCGATTCCGGACAATGTAAAGTATCAGCTCAGGCTGAACGACCGCCCGGCTCCCGCCCTGACGTTGTGGCAACTGCCACAAAAAAGCCAGGATAAAAATTACAACCGTGATGATATGCGGAGCCTGATCAACCAGGCCATCGTTGTGGAAATTACGCAACTGCTGGAACTGTCCCGCAAGGGAGCCGCCATTATCGACGGCAAGCCGCTGCGTAGCGGAGACCTGGCCATCCTGGTACGCCAGGCCTCGGAAGGACAGACACTCAGCCGCGCGCTGAATCAACAGGGCATACGCACTGTCACCATAGGCCGCGACTCGGTCTTCGACAGCGACGAGGCGCGCGGTCTCTACGACCTGCTGCTGGCCATTTCGCAGCACCAGAACCAGGACCTCGCTGCTCGCTCCCTGGCCTCCAGCCTGCTCGCCATGGACTACCGCCAGATTGCCGTCGTCAACGATGACGACGTGGCTTGGCGGCACTGGCTTGAAGACCTGGCCGAGCTGCAACAGCTCTGGGAAAGACAGGGATTTATCGCTATGTTCGAGGCGCTGCTGAATCGACTGCAGGTAACCCGACAACTCGCGTTACAGGACAACGGCGAAAGACGTATAACCAACCTGCTACACCTTGCAGAGCTATTACGCCAGCAATCGGGTATTAGCGCGGGAATGTCCTCCCTGCTGAGCTGGTTCAATGAGCAGTTCACCGAAAAAAACACCGAGGCTGCCGAACTGCGGCTGGAGAGCGATGAGGCGCTGGTCAAGATCGTCACTATCCATAAAGCCAAGGGCCTGCAGTACCCGGTTGTATTTGTTCCCTTCCTCTGGTCCTGTAAACAGGTAAATCGTAAAAAGGCAATCCACTTTCATGATTCCCGACTCCAGGCCTGTCTCGATCTCGGCAGTTCCGAATTTGCCAAACATTGGCTGATCGCGGAAAAGGAACGCCTCGCGGAGGACATGCGCCTGCTTTACGTGGCGACGACCCGCGCGCGCTCCCGGCTCTACCTCGCCTGGGGGCAGGCCGGCGCCAGCCGCAGCACGGGTAACGCCAGTCAAACCGCGCTGGCCTTCCTGCTGCATTCGAATCAGGATGCCGCCGATCTCGATTCGGCCGTGGCAAATGGCTTTCCGGACGATATGGATTTCGAAGCCGACCTGCAATCCCTGGTCGATGACAGTGCCGCATGTATCGAACGGGTTGCGCTGCCGCAGCGACCGATCGCTCTTGCGCCTTACCACGCCGATGCCGAAATCCCGGACTCGCAATTGACTCGCTTTACGCGCTCGCAGATGACCCACTGGCGAATCAACAGTTTCACCGCGCTCACCCGCGGGGTGCATCAACCCGGCAATAGCGGTGAAACGGAAAGCCAGGCTGACTCAATCCTTGATTTTCCCGCGGGAAGTCACGTCGGTCTGATGCTGCACTCGGTGCTGGAGAATATCGACTTCACGGCAGACCTGGAGCCGCAGTGTGATCCTTTGTTTACCCGATTTCTTCCGCTTGCCGGAATTTCCGACCAGCATCGGCAGACGCTGACCGGCTGGCTCAAAGACATTCTCGAGACGCAACTGGATGACTCCGGACTGACCTTGCGCAGGATCAGCCATCAAAGCAGGCTGAACGAACTCAGCTTTGATTTTGCCCTCGATCAAATCGATATCGACGCACTCAACCGCTTTATGCAATCACGTTCGCAGCAGCCCCTGCAGGCCGTCAGCAACGCCGATTTCTGCGGACTGATCACGGGCATCATCGACCTTGTTTTCGAACACGAGGGGCGTTACTACGTGGCCGACTACAAGAGCAATTTCCTCGGCCGCAAGCTGCAGGATTATGCTCCTGGCAGACTGAAGCAGGCGATGTTCGATCGACGCTATGATTTACAGTCGTTAATTTACTCGTTGGCCCTGCACAGGCTGTTGGCGCAGCGCCTGGTTGATTACGACTTCGAGTCCCATTTTGGCGGCAGCTATTACCTTTTCCTGCGCGCCATGCGTCCAGCGCACGGCAAAGACTACGGTGTTTACTTCGACCGCCCGGACCACGACGGCATCGAAGCCTTTGACGCGCTTTTTCGCTTCACGCCACCGGAGGCCATCGAAGCATGAGTTCACTGTTGCACAGGCTCGCTAGGTACGGCGACATCAGCTGGCTAAGTTATTACTTCGCCGAGTTTATCTGCGCTCGCGACGATAGCGCCATCGATGATTTACTGGGTTATAGCGCGGTCCTGGTGAGTGAGGCGAATCTCGCTGGTAACGTGTGCATTGAACTCGACCACTTCAGCGAGAGCCCCCTGTTTCAGAGCAACCGCATTGACGCCGCGGATATCCCGACAGGGCTGGAGACGGACAAATGGTCCGCCGCCTTGCGGGCAAGCCAATGTATCGGTGGACCCGGCCAGCATAGCCCATTGATTCTGGAGCACAACCGGCTCTACCTGAATCGTTTCTGGTTTTACGAAAATTTTTGCGCCGACAAGATCCTGACCATGCTGGAACCCACCGATTCAATCGACAGCAAAGACATCAAGGCGCAGGTCGAAATCTTGTTTGCCGACTCACGGGATATCGATCAAGATCAGAAGAATGCGGTCTTAGCGGCTGTGAGCAAACCCTTCAGCGTGATTTCGGGGGGGCCGGGCAGCGGTAAGACTTCTACCGTGATCCGGATACTGTCGGTCATGCTGGCACAGAACCCGGAATATCGCATCGCGCTGGCGGCGCCGACCGGGAAAGCGGCGGCGCGCATGGTGGATTCAATTCGCCAGCGCATCGATCAGCTCGAACTCGACCAGGGCATCAAATCGGCGATACCCCTGGAAGCCGGCACCATCCATCGCCTGCTCGGCTATCGACAGCAGGCATTCAGCTATCATGAACAACATCGATTACCGTTCGACTGTGTCGTCATCGATGAAGCCTCGATGATCGACCTCAAACTGATATACCAGTTGCTGGCAGCGCTACCCGAACGGGCACAATTGATTTTGCTCGGGGATCGCGATCAACTGTCGTCGGTCGCGGCCGGTAACGTGCTCGGCGATATCACCGGCCATGGTCATCGGCTCGACGGGGTAGCGTCGAAGATCGCCGCATCGACCAGCCTGCTGCGCAGCAATTATCGGTTCAATCGCGACAGCGCCATCGGTGAGCTCGCACAGGAGGTAAACCTCGGTCACGGCGCCGCGGCCCTTGAGCTGCTGCGTGGAAACGGCCGCGGCCTGCACTGGTTCGATGAACCCGGGGAGCAGATCGACGACGATGCCCTCGCCTGGCTCTACGATGCCTACCAGCCCATCTTCGATAGCGAGACGCCGGCACGGGCGCTCGACGCCTATGAAAAAGTCCGCGTGTTATGCGCCACTAACCGCGGGCCTGTCGGCGTCGAATCGGTCAACCATATGGTGTCGAAGGCACTGCTGGCGCGTAACAAAATACCCGAAACCGAGTTGTTTGCCGGCCAGCCGGTAATGATTACGCGTAACTCTCAGGAGCTCGGCCTGTTCAATGGCGATACCGGGGTTTTATGGTCGTTCGGCGACGGTCTACGCGCCTGTTTTCGGGGTGTCGACGGAGATATTCGCGACCTGTCGGTTACTCGCCTGCCCGAGTTCAACGCCGCCTGGGCGAGCACGGTTCACAAATCGCAGGGCTCCGAGTTCGATTCGGTTCTGCTGATATTACCGGCAGATGCGCAACCGGAGGTGCTGTCACGCGAACTGCTGTATACGGCGATCACGCGCGCGCGTAGACAGTTTTTGCTGCACGCCCCGGGCAAGGTGGTGACGCGCGCCGTCGATTGCCTGACAAGACGTCATTCGGGACTGGCGCTGAAACTGGGCTGGCCGCACGGCGAGCAGACCCCAGCTTGATTTCAGCGCCGTATGTACTACACACAGTCAAAATTACACAGGCAACCGCTCGTAGCCTACGCTAGCCCGCATATCTCACCAGGGGGCGGGATGGCGGTTCTCGGCTCCTGCCTCCACCGGATTCTACCGAGCTGCAATTCAAAATGAATAACTCCAGCCCCGGCAAAGCCCTGATCGTCGATGACGAGAAAGCCAATCGGCTGGCGTTGAAGTCGTTGCTCGTCAGGCAGGGCTACCAGACCATTGAAGCGGTCAATGGCGCGGAAGCCGTCGCCCTTTTCAAACAGCAAAATGCAGACATCGTCTTCATGGACGTGATGATGCCAGTACTCGATGGCTACGAAGCCACCCGGCAAATCAAGGCCGCCTCGGGCAAGCGTTTTGTCCCGATTATTTTTCTGACCGCGATGAGTGATGAAGCCGCGCTCGCGCAATGCATCGAGGCCGGTGGCGACGACTTCCTGGTCAAGCCTTACGACAAGCTGATCCTGCAGAGCAAGATTCGCTCGATGCAACGTATCGCCGCGCTGAACAGCGAGGTACAGGGCATGTACAGCATGATTCACCGCGAACAGGAAATTGCTGAATCCGTTTACATCAACGCCATTCAAAGCCCGAATATCGTCAATCCTTACCTGCGCCAGGCGGTGCGCCCGGCAAGCATTTTCAGTGGCGACCTGGTGTTATCTGCGTATTCACCGTCACGCGACCTGTTCTTCCTGGCGGGAGATTTCACCGGCCATGGGTTGCTTGCCGCGCTCGGTGCAATGCCGGTGTCCGAGGTCTTTCGCGCGATGACGACCAAGGGCTTCAGCCCCGAGGAAATACTGGCGGGGATCAATAAAAAACTGAAGGTGATGCTGCCGGTGGATATGTTTTTCGGCGCCCAGCTGGTTGTCGTCAACCACGATCTCGAACACGTGCGGGTTTTCAATGCCGGTATGCCCGATGTCCTGATCGTCGACGGCGCCAACCACCGCATCAAGCATCGGCTTGCCTCCACCGGTTTACCGCTCGGGGTCGATGCCGGCGCCGACATCCACGCGATGCAGCAGTATGCACCCATCGCGCACAACGACAAGATATTGATGTACAGCGACGGATTGATCGAAGCGCGCAATGCCGGGGATCAGGAATTCGGTAGCCGGCGCCTCATCGGCTCGATAACAGGGGCGCCGCAGAACAAAATATTTGAGCAGATTTTCAGCGACCTCGACGCGTTCTGCGGCGCTGTCGAATCCCAGCGGGACGATGTCACGCTGGTCGAAATCAGCTGCGTGCAAGATGTCTTGCCAGCGCTCGAGGCGCATGACTATCTCAGGCCCGCCGCGCATATGCTCAGCGGCCGTGGCGAGTGGAAGCTGTCGTTACGCTTCGATGGCGCACGCCTGCGGGAAACCAATCCGGTTCCGGTGCTGATCAATTACCTGATGGAGATGGAGGAACTCGAAGCCGAAAGGCAAGCCCTGTTTACGGTAATTACGGAACTCTACCTCAACGCGCTCGATCATGGCGTACTCGCACTCGATTCGACATTGAAGACCGATCCGGCGGGATTCGAGGCTTATGTTCAAACCCGCGAAAGCCGCCTCGCCAGTCTCGACAACGGTCATGTCATTTTCAACCTGTCGGTGGAACAGGAATCGACAAGGCGCAGTATCCTGTTGCGTGTCGAGGACAGCGGCCAGGGTTTCGATTTTACAAACCATGTTGCGCCCAATGAAAGGGATATGGCACTGAGCGGTCGCGGCCTGGTTCTGATTCGTGACTTGTGCGAGTCGCTCGAGTTCGAGGGCAACGGTAACATTGCCGTTGCGCGCTTCAGCTGGAGCACTCGCTAACCGCAATATCTCACCGATTTACTGCGAAAGCTCCTGGTCGATGAGGAAATTCATGATCTGGATCATGCGCTCGTTGCTACCCGACAACGAGCCTGTTACCAGGTACTTACCGTTGACGATGACCGCCGGAACGCCGTCGTGCCCGTACCGCTGTTCTTTCTTGAGGTTCTTGCGGATCAGGGTTTCAACCGGGAACGAACCAAAATGTTCGCGAAATGCCTTTTCGTCGAGCCCGCGCTCGGCGACAAACCCCGCGATGGCATCAACGTCGTTCAGGCGTTGGCGCTTGAGGTGAAGCACGTCGAAAAAAGCCGTATGCAACTGATCCAGTGCACCCATCATCTGGAAGGCATAGTAGGCGCGGGCATGCACGATCCAATGTTTGACGAGCCCTGATGGCACCTGCTCGAAGATAACGCCCTCGGGCAGATCGGCTGACCAGCGCTCGACATAGGGCTCGAAACGGAAACAGTGAGGACAGCCGTACCAGAAAATCTCGGTGACCACTACGCTGTCGGGATGCGTTGTCCTTACAGCGGGCGAAATGAGCTGGTAGTCGCTTCCCGCGACGTACGCCAATTGCGCGAACGCGCTGCCCGAAACCACCGATAACAAGGCCAAGCCCAGTAGCCAACGCTTTATCATTCTTATGCTCCAGAAAAAATCATTCCCTTACTGACAGGGATATTCACAATTAGTTTTATCACAAGTTTATAACCGGCAGGTTAACGCCGGCTTAATCGGCCGAGTTATTGTATACCCGTAATTTATCCCGGAAATTTAGGGCGCAAATGTATATCATACCTCGGCCACTCGTTCAACCGTAACCCGACCGCAGGCATGAGTATTTCCTTCAGACAAGCCAAATTCCTTACCAGCGCTTTCGAACTGTCGCAGCTGCATCCCGATGTCGGCGCCGAAGTGGCCTTCGCCGGACGTTCGAATGCGGGTAAGTCGAGCGCGATAAACTGTCTGACGCAGCAGAAAGGTCTGTGTAAAACGAGCAAGACTCCGGGGCGTACCCAGTTGATCAACTTTTTTGAGCTGGATCAACAGCGCCGCCTGGTGGATCTGCCCGGCTACGGATTCGCCAGGGTCTCCAGGCAACTGCGCAATCACTGGGACCAGGTCCTTTCGACCTTTCTGTTACAGCGCCAGGCGCTCAGGGGCCTGGTGATCGTGGTCGATATCCGGCGCGGCATCAGTGACCTCGACAGCGCCCTGGTCGAAATGATGAATGACAGTCTGCCGCTGCATATCCTGCTGTCCAAGTCGGACAAGCTATCGCGCTCGGCGATCAAGCGCGCGGTTGCGAACACGGAGGTGCGCCTGACGGCGCCCGATCAATCCGTATCGACCTTGTCGACGCAGAACCGCCAGGGCCTCGAGTCGCTCGAACAGATATGCCGGGAATGGCTGGCAGCGGGCTAGGCAAAAAAACCCTGGCAGATAACTGCCAGGGTATAAAGTGTGATCCGGATGGGGTTTCCGGATCCTGGTCCGCTCATAGGAGGGAGAACGGACATAACGCTGGGCTATAGCGCTACTTCGGTAGACCTTCGATGTGAACGTTAGTTCCGGTTATCCGTTCGTTTGCATCAAAAGCCGTCAATTCCCCCTATCTGGGTACAGCAATCCATAGTTCAAGCCCACTACACCCCTGTCATTCCCAGGCAAGCCGGAATCTCACAGTAACGCT
>JAAEPH010000179.1 GCA_024232855.1 Gammaproteobacteria bacterium | reverse complement strand
TGAGGTTATCCTCTCTCCGGCTTCCTATGCTTTTATAAGCCCGGGCGGGGGGGACCCCCCCAAAAAAACCGGACTCCCGGGATCTGGGGCTTTGGGACCCTCTGGACGGGCCTCGAAGCGGCCCCCCGGGCCTCGCAGGGCGTTTTGCCAAGCCTTCCCAGCACACCTAAGGCGATCAGGGAGGTCATCGGAGACGTCCCAGAGACCCCCAAGACAGCACAAGAGCGCTCCAAGAGTGACCGACGTGACCTCAAGATGGCCCAAGAGGCCTCCAGGACGGCCCAAAAGAGGCCTCCAAGAGCACTCCCAAGAAGGCCCCCCGAGGCAAACTGCATTGATTTTCTGTTGGTTTTTGGGTGAATTTTAGGGTTCTCCTCTTTTCGGCTACCCGACGCTCCAAGACGGCGGTCTTCTGGGCGTCCGAAGCCGCCTGGGAGGCTCCCAAATCGCCCCACAACCATCCGAAAGGGCTTCCAGGCAGTCCAAGAGAGCCCCAAAACGGCACAACACGGGTCCAAGATGGCCCTCAGAGAGCCCCATGGCGGCCCAAGATGGCCCCAAGACACCCTCCGAAGCATTCCAAATCGTGACCCGGTCGTTCAGGGAGACCGCGGTTGGAGGCAGGGTGGCCCGAGGAAGCCCCCAGAGGCCCCCAGAATACGCCCAGGAGGCCTCCAGAAGGCCTTAAGAAAGCCCGAAACAACTTTTGTGAGGCCCCTAGAGGCTCTCCAAGGAGGAGCCTCCGCAAAAAAGAGCTGAGGAGGATGGGGAGAATGCGCAGGGTATGGCGAAAATAAAGAAAAAGAAGCATGGAGGAAGGATAACGAATAACATTTTTATAGCGGCGATGCCAGAAAAGGCAACCAGGAGTTATCGCTAAATTGTCGGCTTGACCTTCCTGCTATTCCGCCTGCATACCAAACTTCAAGGACCAAGGTGCATGGCGCGAAGCGCCACTGCAGTCTTGTATGTATGTATGTATGTATGTATGTATGTATGTATATGTATATGTATATATATACATATATTATCAACTGTTACATAAGTATCCCCGTGACTATACATGTGTATGCACCTTCGCGTGTACAT
>JAAEPH010000178.1 GCA_024232855.1 Gammaproteobacteria bacterium | reverse complement strand
CTAGATGACGTCGGCTGGAAAGCTGATCCGGTTTTCACACTTGAAGCGGTCGGCCCGTGTAAGTCCACTTAAAAGGTTTGGCGAGAACGGCATTAAAGTATTCAATAAATGAAAGAACCCTTTGCTTGAGATCGTCGAGAGAGTTGAAGCTGGCTCGTTTTAGGAGTCGGCGAGCCAGTATTGAAAACCAAATTTCAACTTGATTGAGCCAAGAGCAATGGCGTGGTGTGTACACAAAACGAATTCGGTGGGTGTCGTCTGACAAGAATGCGCGACGGGTCTTTGTCGACTTAAGAATGCCACTTTTTCCTTTCACTCCTAGGTCGTCGTCGAGGTCACATAGGCGCGCGACCATCTTCACAAGTTTTTCAGATTTATGAGTGTTGAGCTGATCGACGACAAAAATCCAAGTTCCGTTTGCATCGCTTTCAATGGTATTTTCGATATGTGCAACAAAATCAACTTCAGTCCGAGTAAGCCCAATGGATGGGCTCACCACCTTCCCCGTGACGACGTCAAAGTTCGCCATAAGGCATTGGGTTCCGTGCCGAATGTATTCAAATTCTACACGCTCTGTAAGACCTGGTCGAACCGGTTTTGTTGCGTATTTACGTTCAAGTGCTTGCATTCCTGTCTTCTCATCGGTGCTGATAATATGTGCGCCTTCGGCTGCGAGTTTCCAAGCATTTAAGTACGTGTCGCAGAGTTTCTCGACGTCGGACTGGTACTGCTCAGGGTTCTCGCGCTTGTCTTTCGACGTTAACCAATATTGTGACTTATGGGGCCGAAGACGCGCCGTGCTAAAAAACGGTCTACCTGTCGAGGTGAGATGCTCTTCACAATGCCACGAATGGCCGCCTCCCTTGCAAGCTCCGGCGGCGTCCAATGGGATACCGGCAGTCCACTTTCCTCTGGGGACTCACAGGCGAGCGCGATAATTGAAGTGACCTGTTCGGGGCTGAACGTTGTTGGTCCGCCGCATCGTGGATCGTCAGAAAGCACGTCGACAAGCATCAAACGAAGGTCTTTATCAGAGGCATTTTCTTTCTCTGCTTCTGCGAGTTGATTTTGACGATTAGCCCACCGACTTCGCCAACGACGAACGAGCTGACGATTGACTCCGAGCGCGCGACCAATCCCTTCATTTGATTGACCCTCAGTTGCCAGCAAAATAATGCGGCAACGCTCGGCTAACTGCTGGGTTGTCGACGACGCTCGCTCAAGAGATTCAATCACGAGGCGCTGTCGGCTAGAAACGTAGATGCTTTTTGCTTTTGGGCCGGACATACCAACTCCTTTACTTTAGAAAGATTTGGCTTGATCCATTGGTTCATCATTTACAACCGGCATAGGTTTCCAGCCGACGTCATCTAGCAAATTTGCGCGGGTGAGCTTTAGGCCTGCCTTTTTTAAACGATTCACAAACCGCTATCAAACATTTGACGAGGATTCTTGCAGGACCTTTCGACAAGAAAGTTCCTACGCCTTCTTGCGATGAGGCTCTTTAACGTCGAGGAACGACAAGAACGCCGCTTAGATCTTCGCGTCCAAAAAAGACGGCTCCGGTGGGGCTCTTTTGGAGGTGTTTTTCCTAGACCCAACTTTAGAAGATTCCACGCGCCAAACGAAAGTAAATAATGCGTTCCGTTGTTGACGTTGAGCAGGCGGTTAAAAAGTTCGGGGTCGTCTTTTAACCTCGTCACTGCCCGTCGAATAAGCATCGCTTTGCCTGCAGCCGTGAGCAGCCCAAGGGTTAATATGCGATGGTCTCGGAAGAGGTAGTGACGTTTTTTACATAACTCTGGAACGCTTTTTCAGGGGCTTTTCCGCCGAGGATTTCTAGAACCGACGCCGCACAAGATTGAGCCGTAGCCAACGCTAGCGTCATGCTCTCGCCTGTAATGGCGTCGACAAATCCGGCTGCATCTCCGACGAGAACGCAAGGTCCCACATGAATTTTTTGACGTCGGTCATGAAAGGCCCGCATGCTTTCGCTTCGTTGATGGGCTCTGCACCTCGCATACGTTCTTGTAAGAGGGGCGGCGCATTTTTTAGCAAAACGTCGAGCCTGGCGTTTTGTTTTCCTTGGCCGCCCTGCAGAGCGCTTCGTTCTATTAAGGCGACGACGTTCATGACGCGATCCGTGACCGACGTAATATTAAGTTCGTAGCCATCGAGTACGTTGACCTCGACACGGTCTGGAACCGGCATGCCGTCTGCCAATTGAAAATGCCTTCGCAAGCCGTATCGTTGTCGTTTTGGTGGGCCATTGTCGAGTCCTAGTAGGTGGCGGACAGTCGATCGTCCTCTGTCTGCTCCCACCAAAACTTTCGCTCGAATTACGTCGTCACCCGCTGAAGTTTTCCGCTTTAAAGTGACGGAAACTCCTGACTCATCGTGAGAGACCCCGCACACATGGTTTTGAAAAAGCTTTATGTTTTTGTGTGCCACCGCCGCGCGATGTATTTTTTCATCAAAAAGATAACGTTGAAATCCGTAGCCGACCTCGTCGTTTGCGAAATCTCCTGTTGCCCATACTCCGTATGCTCGATAGAGAATTCCTTTAAAGGGATGAGCACCACATTCTGCGAGTAGATGATCGAGCTGCAGTTCTTTCAGCAGAGACACCCCGTGGGGCAGCAGGCCTTCTCCACAAACTTTGTGTCGAGGGAATAGGGCCTTCTCGACGAGGGCGACTCTTTTTCCGGCACGGGCCAATGGTAAAGCTGTGATGCAGCCTGCGAGGCCACCGACGACGACGACGACGTCGAAATCTTCGTTCATGTTGAGCCTCCTTTTCTGGCCGCGACACAAGTCCATAGCAAATTCGCCAATAAACGCGAAGGCGTAGGTCCCCGGTTGAGGAGTGACGCAAGGTATGAAAAGCCTATGAGCATGGCGGCACGAAAGAAAAAAACTCCCGAAAGCGACGCAAATGCAGACGTCGGACTTCCTTTTGAAACGCTAATGGAGCGTTTGGAAGTTCTCGTCGACCAGCTTGAAATCGGAGAAATGTCTCTCGAGGAAAGTTTGGGTGCGTACGAGCAAGGCGTCGCATTGGTTCGCAACGCGCAGGGCCGGCTCGACGACATGGACACCCGTTTAGAAGAACTCTTGCAAGATGGAACAACTACTCCCCTACAAATTGACGACGACGAGGAGGAAGCGTGAGCGAAACTCTGGCAAGCGCAGCGAAACTCATTAAGTCTTTTGTTCCTTTGCAAAAGCTCTTTAACGAGCGGTTAGAACAGAGTATTTCTGGCTTGGGCGACGATCGCGGTCGAGTTCCTCCACCTCATTTGCACGAGGCCATGCGCTATGCGCTGCTTGCCGGCGGAAAACGACTTCGGCCCTTGATGGTGCTTTTTTCTGCTGAAGCGTGCGGCGGAAACGCATTGTCATGTACTGAGAATAGGGTGTCTGGTGAAGGAGACGAACGGGCTTGGCCTGCAGCTCTCGCAGTTGAATATGTACATACTTATTCTCTCATTCATGACGATTTACCTGCGCTTGACGACGACGATTTCCGACGGGGACGCCCCACCATTCACAAAGCTTTTGATGAGGCCACCGCGATTTTAGCAGGCGATGCACTTTTGACGGACGCGTTTACGTTTGCCGCGGGTGCTCCAGAAAATGCCGCCGCACAATGTTTAGAACTGGCGCTTGCGGCAGGTAGTTCAGGCATGGTGGCGGGGCAAGCGATGGATATGTACAGTGAAGGAAAGCCCGCTGACGACGTCGATCTTCTTGGAATTCACGTGCGAAAAACCGGTCGTCTCTTTATTGGCAGCTGCGTCTTGGGCGGACTTTCGGTCGCCGCAAATCAAGAGTCGCTCGATGTTCTGCGAGTGTATGGAGCGGCTTTTGGATTGGCCTTTCAAATATCAGACGATGTTCTCGACGTCATCGGCGATGAAAAGGCCAAGGGAAAGTCATCAGGCGGCGACGCCGATGCTGATAAAGCCACCTATGTACGACGCTACGGGCTAGAGGGCGCAAAAAAACGCACTCACGAAGCGGCCGAAGAAGCACGCGAAGCAGCTGAATATTTCGGAGAGCGAGGACGTATCCTACAAGAACTCGCTTTATATGCTGCACATCGAGACTACTAAGCGTCGATACCGATTTGACGCTGAACTGTTTTTAACGACGCTGCGTCCCGTGTTTGTCTTTGCTCCTGTGTCTTTTGCTCCTGTGTCTTTTGCTCCTGTGTCTTTGCTCCTGTGTCTTTGCTCCTGTGTCTTTGCTCCTGTGTCTTTGCTCCTGTGTCTTTGCTCCTGTGTCTTTGCTCCTGTGTCTTTGCTCCTGTGTCTTTGCCCCT
>JAAEPH010000177.1 GCA_024232855.1 Gammaproteobacteria bacterium | reverse complement strand
CCGATGAGGGCGAGTACAAGTACGAAATCCTGGTCAGGACGAATGTCTACGACGACGAGGGCGAACCGATACTGCTCGAAATTGACGGCGAAGATGATCAACCGCTTCCCGGCAACAAGAGTGCTGTCGAGGGCTGCTTTGAAGTCGAATAGAGCCACCTGCAGGTCCTGGTTCCACTGAACCAGGGCCTGCTTTCAGTCGAGACCAGTAACAATGAGCACGGTTAAAACCTCAATCTTGATATTCCTCGTTCTGGGTCTTGGCCTGGCGATCTTTCCACTGACGGTTTCCGGGCCCCATGAGAATATTGCCAGGCCGCCGGCAAACACACCGTCGACGGTCGCCAAAACCCCGCAGCGCAGGGCCGATAGCACACCGGAAACGCTCCCCGAAGCCCAGCCCCGCACTCAATTGGCTGCGACGGAAGAAACTACCAAAATTCACCTGCCGGCGCTGTATCCGGAACTGCAACAGATAAGCGCGCTGGAAAACCTGCCGGCAGATACAGCGCACATTGAGCTTTTGCCGATGCTGTCCAGCGACGATCCGGTAATTCGCCTGGCGGCGATCGAATCGTTGGGGGACATGACTAATCGGGCCACATTACCCTCGCTGTTAGCGGCATTGTACGACCCCAATCCACAGCTACGAATAGCAGCACTCGAAGCACTGGCATCACGGGAAGATGAATCGATGGTCATCAGCATCGAACCCTACCTGTACGATCACCACCGGAACGTCAGAGTAGCTGCCATCGAGGCACTCGAAGATCTCGAGAGTAAAACTGCGGTACACGCTTTAGCGGGATTGTTATCCGACCCGGATACGTTGATCAGACATCATGCCGTAAACGCCCTGGGTGAAATTGGTGGGGAAAACGCAATGATGTATTTGCTACAGGTGCGCTACGATCCCAGCGCGAAGATTCGGACCAATGCCGAAGCCATCCTGGCAGAGCTGGAATACGAAACCGCTTACTAGACCGAGAACGAAGCACCGCAACCACAGGTCGAGGTCGCATTCGGGTTATTGACCACGAACATCGCACCCTCGAGGCCTTCGACATAATCGACCGTCGAACCCGTCAGGTACTGGTAACTCATCTGATCAATCACCAGGATCACCCCGTCCTTCTCGACCGTACGATCGACAGGTTTGGTTTCTTCTTCGAGCGAAAAGGTGTACTGGAATCCCGAGCAACCACCACCGTATACCGACACGCGCAGCATCAGGTTCGGATTTTGCTCCTCAGCCTGCAGGGCTTTGAGCTTTTTGACCGCGCTGCCGGAAAATTCGAGCAGGGTTTCGCCCGATTTCGGTCCCAGCGACATACCAAAATTTGCATCGATGATTACTTCCATTGCCCTATCTGCCTGATTTTCATGCTAACTGCCGATTATACCACTTTGGTTCAACTTTCGGTTAACGGTTGACCGTTATCGCCGATGCGGTTTTCCGACTTGTCTTCGAGCCGCTTCGGCAACTTGCTGCCCTGCGGCTGATGCACCAGGCCACCATTGACCTCGGCGCCGATCGCCATTTCGATCAAATTGTAATAAACACTGCCCTTGATTCTCGATTTCGGCGCCAGCTCAACCCGGGTCGAGCCAAAAACGTCGCCGATAATTTCACCGTTGAGCACCATGTTCGGAACTGTTACTTCACCTTCTATACGCCCGAATTCGCTGAGTATCAACAACGCGGTGCTGCCCTCTTCGGCGGCCACGTTTCCATTTATGGTTCCGTCAACGTGTAATCCACCGGAAAAAACGAGGTCACCATTGATAACGGTCCCCTGTCCTATCAACGTATCGACACGAGCTGCACTAAAACCTTTTATTCTTCCAAACATCTACACACCCTCGGACAATACTTCCGTCCATGAAATTGTTTCTGAAAAGGCTTTCACCTTTTTCGTGGTGGGCACGATTCCGATTTTCACCTCAAATGGCTCGAATCCATCGGGTAAACTGATATTGCCCTCAAAAACCTGGAAGTAACGAAAGGCAAACTTGGTGCCTTTACTGGAATTTTCAAGCAATAAATCGGATAGATTCAATTCACTAACGCTACCATCGCTCTCGCCACGAATCAGCACCTTGGTGCCCCCACTTACCTTTTTAGTACTTTTTCCGCGCTTCGTCAGTATCATTTTGTAACTGTATTGGTTCTGACTGTTCTTTTTTCGCACCTCGAACGACTGCAGATTGACACCCAGTGCGGTATTCGAAGGCGACACGATGCCACGGTAAAACACCAGTTCTTCTTTCTGTGCGAGCAATTCCTGTTGCAGCCGAATCAATTCCTGGTTGGCATGTTGGTAGGCTTCCCGCTCAATTTTGCTGCCACCCTCCAGGTGTGCATTTTCCTGCACCAGATTATGATTACGACTTTCCAACTCGTCAATACGGGAAATCAGGGTTTCACGTTCCAGCAATGCGTGATCCAGTTCCTGCGACTGGTAACTCCTGCCAAAATAAAAGCTTACCGCCAGAAAAAAAAACAGCAACAGGCAACCGATCCAGATTTTCCAGGGCCTGTATTGCCGAACCTGGAAGCCACCATGCAATCTGTTCAAGGCACCATCCCCGGCGCGGCCAGTCCCGTGGTTTCGTCCACGGCAAACATCAGGTTCATGTTCTGAATCGCCTGCCCCGCCGCCCCTTTTACCAGGTTATCTTCAACCGAAAGCACCACGTACTTGTCGGCGGGGGCGAGATAATGCACCGCAATCCGACACAGGTTGGCGCCACGCACACTACGGGTTTCCGGATGCGAACCCGCCGGCATTACATCGACAAATGGTTCGTCCCGGTAAAAATCCTCAAACAGGTCCTGGACATCGTCAGCCGGCCCGCAGGCATCAGCGTACACGGTGGCGTGAATTCCGCGCACCATGGGCATTAAATGCGGCGTAAACACGAGTTCCGCATCGACATCGATAGTTTGCAGTATCGCGCGGATTTCCGGCAAGTGGCGATGACCCTGCACCGCGTAAGCCTTGACCGACTCGGTGATTTCGCAAAAAGCGGTGTCGATGCTGGCCTTGCGCCCGGCGCCGCTGGATCCCGACTTGCAATCGGCGATGATCGACCCGGGATCGATCAGGTTATTGGCGAGCAGTGGCAACAACGCCAGTATGACCGTTGTCGGATAACAGCCCGGGTTGGCCACCAGGCGGGCATTACGGATCAACTCACGGTTTAATTCGGGCAGCCCGTAAACCGCTTCGGCTACCAGCTCGGGGCAGACGTGAGAGGCCCCATACCATTGTTCCCAGGTCGGGATATGCTTGATTCTGAAATCCGCCGCCAGATCGATTACGCGGATACCCGCCTCGAGCAACTGCTCCGCCTGGGTCATTGCCGTCGTATTTGGCGTGGCGAAAAACACTACGTCGCAACCGCGATAAGCGTCTACCGACGGCTCGCAAAAATTTAAATCAACCAGGCCGCGCAAACTCGGAAACAGATCAGCGACGCCAGTACCGGCCTGAGCGCGCGAAGTGATAACTTCCAGCTTTGCCAACGGGTGCCGCGCCAGCAGGCGCATCAATTCAACACCGGTATACCCGGTGCCACCAACTATTCCGACCTTTATCATTTTATTGTGCAAATCATACCGCTAAAATGGACACGGCATTATACATCTACCCTATTGCGAGACCATTGAAAAGTAGCGCTCGGGCGAACGAATATTTGCAGGCTAGCTGGAGATTTACTAATGATTTGGGTCAAAGCTTTTCACATTATTTTCATGGTCGCCTGGTTCGCCGGCCTGTTTTACCTGCCGCGCCTGTTCGTGAACCACGCCGTGGCCGAGGAAGACGAGGTCAGGGCCCGGCTGGCGTTGATGGAAATCCGGCTTTACCGCTTTATCACACCGTGGATGGCGCTGACCATCGGCTTTGGTCTGTGGTTGATGATCGACTACGCCTGGGCGGCTTACGCCCATATGTGGTGGCTGCACCTGAAACTGGCGCTGGTCGCCGCTCTCGTCGGCTACCATTTTTACTGTGGCCGCATCATCCGCGACTTCACCAACAATGACTGCCGGCGTTCGCACGTCTGGTTCCGCTGGTTTAACGAACTACCGGTACTGGTGCTATTCGCCGCTGTCGTTCTCGCGGTGGTGAAACCGTTTTAGGCTGCACGCTCTGCGCGACTGATATTGCGGGCCTTTGCGAGATCCCGGCGGTCCGACGTATCGGTAGGCGCAGCGCGCTTTCCGGCGGTCCGACGTATCGGATGACCCGCCGCCTTCGGCAGCGGGTCACTTGCCGGCGCGAATCAGTCCTCCAAGGCCACGTTCATCGAGCCTGGCCGCGTACATTTTGCGAATCAAAATCGAGTCAGACATGGTCAAGGCTTGCTGCAACAATTCGGCCAGCTCTTCATAACTGAAGGACATAATGACTTTCTTGGCGCGCAACAGGCTGCCCACGCTCATCGAAAGGCTATCGATTCCCATACCCAGTAACGCCATGACACCGAGGGGATCGCCGGCAAGCTCTCCACAAACACTCACCGGAGTTTCGCTAACCGCGGCGCCCTGCACGATCTGAATCATGGCCTTCAGCACCGCGGGGTGCAGCGAGGAAAACAAATCGGCGACATTCTCGTTATTGCGATCCACCGCAAGCAGATATTGAGTCAGATCGTTGGTACCGATCGAAACAAAATCGGATAACGCACAGATATCCTCGATCTGATACACCGCCGATGGCACCTCGATCATGGCGCCGATCCTGGGCAGTAAAATTTGCCGGCCCGTCTCTTCCTCGATTTCAGCGCGAACACGCCTGATCAGACCCAGGCACTCGACCAGCTCGGCTTTACCACTGATCATCGGCAGCAGAATTTCGAGGTTATTGGCATTGACGCTGGCACGTATCATGGCGCGCACCTGGGTGACGAAGATCTCGGGGTGATCGAGCGTGATGCGCACGCCGCGCCAACCGAGGAACGGGTTGGCCTCGTTAATCGGAAAATAGCTGAGCGGCTTATCTCCGCCGACATCGAGTGTCCGCAGGACAACCGGCATGCCTTTGAAGGTTTCCAGCACATCCTTGTAGATCAGGTATTGCTCCTCCTCGCTGGGGAAACGGTCGCGAATCTGAAACGGAATCTCGGTGCGATAAAGGCCGACGCCTTCCGCGCCGCTGCGCAGTGAGGGCGTGTAATCCGACATCAGTCCGGAGTTAACCAGCAGCGAAACCTTGTGCTGGTCAGAGGTAATCGCGGGCTGGTCTTTCAGTTCGAGAAGATTCTGTTCGATTGCCGCCTCTTCCTTGAGGTACTGGCGGTACTCGGTCAATATCGACTTGCCCGGATTGACAAATGCCGAACCGTTGTAGCCGTCGACAACCAGGTTGACCCCGTCGAGTTGCTTGACCGGCAGGTTGGGCACACCCATAACGGCCGGAATGCCCAGCGCGTGCGCCAGAATCGCGACATGCGAGGAGCTGCTGCCGTGAGCCGAGATGACGCCACTCAGACATTCGATGGGCACATCGGCCAGATCGGTTGCGGTGACTTCATCGCCGACCAGAATCGTCTGCTCCGGAAAATCAATATAAGCGCTTTGTTCGAGCATCAGCTTGCGCAACACGCGCAAGCCCAGATCGCGAATATCGTTGGCACGCTCGGCCAGGTAGCGATCCTCCATCCGGGTAAACACGTAGGCATGTTGCTCGACGGTTTCGCGCCAGCTCGAAGGCGCCCAGTTGCCCGCTTTAATGCTCTGCTCGGTATCGTCAATCAGGGAACCACCGCTAAGCATCTGCGCATAGGCGATGAACAACGCACATTCCTCTTCCGGCAGTGACGCCCGCATCAGGCTCGCCTGTTCGGTAAGCTCGTCACAAACCTTGCGCACGGCTTCCCTGAAACTCTTGAGTTCGCCTTCGACGTCGTCGGTTTTCTTATCCGGAACCGACTCGAAAGCAACACCTCGATTCAGCACCAGCGCCACGCCGATGGCCATACCGGGGGCGCCGGCGACACCCTTGATCATATGGGTCGCCCGCTTCGAACTGAATCGATCCTGGCTCTCGGCGCGTTCAATCGACGTCGCAAGCTGGGCCGCCAGCGTGGTCAGGAAGGCTTCTTCGTCCTCATTGAACGCATCCTCGACACGCTGTACCGAAATAACCCCGAGCACATCGCGGTGCGCGATGATGGGCACGCCGAGCATGACTGGAAAGTCCGTCTCGCCCGATTCCGGAACCAGCATGAACTTCTTGTGGACGGGCGCGTTGATCAGGTTCATGGCTTCCGCACGAGCCGCGATGGCGCCAATCAGCCCCTGCCCCGGCTTGAGCTTGACCTTACCGATGATTTCTGGGTTCAGCCCGCTACAGGCCTGCAGCACCAGTACCCCGGGTTCATCTTTTGCCGCCAGGAATATCGTGCAGGCATCGGCGTTCAAATCGCGCGTCAGGCTCTCGGTGATCAGCACAAGCGCGCGATCGATGCCAGGCGCCCGGTTGACCTCCTGAACAATGCGTTGCAGCCTGTGGATCATCGATGCCACTAAGTTCCCCCCTCAAATTTTGTTATCTGTCGCCAGCCTGCCCGGCAAGCTGCGGCAGGCTCGTCTCGAGCTGTGCCAGCGCGCACTGATAGACGCGGCGTTTGAAGAATACAACGTTTTCCGCCGGGTACCAGTAGTCAACCCACTTCCAGTGGTCGAACTCCGGTGTCGACGAGACGCCGAGATCGAAGCTGTTTTCATCGGATTCAAGCCGCAACAAATACCAGAGCTGTTTTTGCCCGATGCAACGCGGTTCCGATCGTCGCATCAACCGCCTCGGCAGCTTGTAGCGCAACCAGCTGTCGGTCGAATCCAGCAATGAGACATTTTCCGGTTTCAGACCAGTTTCCTCCCACAGCTCCCGATACATAGCATCCTGCGGATTCTCGTCGGGTCTGATTCCTCCCTGTGGAAACTGCCAGGCATCCTGCCCAACACGACGCGCCCACATGACCTGGCCCAGGGCATTACAGAGGATAATGCCGACGTTCGCGCGGTAGCCATCTGTATCTATCATTTCGCCAGTCACCATAAATCGTTTAGAATCTCGACCGTCCATTCTGACATAGACATTCCGAGCCCAGCAAGCGGCGACGGTAGAAGGCAAACATGGCAATCGCAGTATTTGATCTGGACCACACCCTGATAAACGGCGATAGCGACTACCTGTGGGGCGAGTACATGGTCGCCAGGGGCATCGTCGATGAACAGGCATATCGCCAGCGAAACGAGGTTTTCTACCAGGACTACCAGCGCGGCACCCTCGATAACGACCAGTACCTTGCGTTTGCGCTGGAACCCCTGACGCACTATAGCATTGAAGAACTTTATGCCTGGCGAGCGGACTATGTTGATAAATGGATAAAGCCACTCATAGCACCAGGCACCGCCAGGTTGCTCGACGAACATCGCGCACGCGATCACGATCTACTGATAATCAGTGCAACCCACCTGTTCGTGAGTGAGCCAATCGGAGATTTGCTGGGAGTTCCAACCGTACTTGCAACCACGCCGGAGATCGTCGACAACCGTTATACCGGCCGTTTTCTCGGCACTCCGACCTACCAGGCCGGCAAGGTGACCGTTCTCAGGGAATGGCTCGGCGACAGCCACCACGACCTCGCCGGCAGCTATTTTTACAGCGATTCAATCAACGACCTGGCGCTTCTGGAACAGGTCGACAACCCGGTCACGGTGAATCCGGATGATGACCTCAAGGCGATCGCCGAATCGCGAAACTGGAAAATCATCGACCTCGGCTGATCCCGGGAATGGTTCTCGCAGAGGCGCGGCGACGCCGAGAACGCAAAGGATTTTTAATTGGTATCCGGGAATATCTTTCCGCCTGCCACCACCCTTCCAGTTCCCCCCGCGACCTCCACCCCCCTGCGCCTCCGCGAGAAAATTTCGTTGGATTACTCGATAAATGCGGATCAGGCTTTGGGAAGGGTAACGCCTTTTTGCCCCTGGTACTTGCCACCGCGGTCCTTGTAGGAAATTTCGCAGATTTCGTCCGATTCGTAAAACAGCATCTGCGCCACTCCTTCGTTGGCGTAGATCTTCGCCGGTAACGGTGTGGTGTTGGAAAATTCGAGCGTAACATGCCCTTCCCATTCGGGTTCCAGCGGGGTGACATTAACGATAATCCCGCAGCGGGCGTAGGTGGATTTACCGAGGCAGATAGTCAGGATACTGCGCGGAATGCGAAAGTATTCGACGGTTCGCGCCAGCGCAAAGGAATTCGGCGGAATAATACAGACATCGGACCGGATATCGACAAAACTGTCGTCGGCGAAGTTCTTCGGATCTACGATGGCCGAATTGATGTTGGTGAAGATTTTGAACTCGTCGGCACAGCGCACATCGTAGCCGTAGCTCGAAGTGCCATAAGAAATAATGCGTCCAGTCGACGACTCACGAATCTGGCCCGGTTCAAAGGGCTCGATCATGCCATCCGATGCCGCCATGCGGCGGATCCACCGATCCGATTTAATACTCACGTGCAAATCCCGAAAAAGGCGCAGTATATCCGTTCCCGGGGACCGACGTCGATGTCGATTCGATAATTTACCGGCAGCGGCACGAAGACTAGATTAGGCGCTCCTGAAAATGTTGGTAAAGCGTATCGCGGCGAGTTTTGAACCTGCCTGCCGTCAAATTGCGGGGGGACGATAGATGAAGGGCTGCAAACTCGCACCTTCGAGGGGGCACGGTCTGCCTGGACGGAATCCGGTGAAGCTGTTTGGAGCGTTCCTTCTGCTCTGGATCCCGGCTTTCGCCAGGATGACCTGAAATCGCTACGGCGATTTCAGGTCAATTGTTCTGGATGACGATGTTGGGGAAAGCCGCCGAGTGATCGCGCGCCTTGGTGGCGAGCCTGGCCGCGGTTTTGCGTGCGATATCCCGATAAATCGAACTGATCTGGCTATCCTGCATCGCCGCCACGGTAGGGTAGCCGCTATCCGCCTGTTCACGGATTCGAATATCCAGCGGCAGTGAGCCCAGCAGGTCGACGCCATGATCCTCGGACATGCGTGCACCGCCCCCTTCACCGAAGATGTGCTCGCTGTGCCCACACTGACTGCAGATATGGATGCTCATGTTTTCGATGATGCCAAGCACCGGCACCTCGACCTTCTCGAACATCTTCAGTCCCTTGCGCGCATCCATCAGCGCGATATCCTGCGGCGTGGTGACGATGACCGCCCCGCTCACCGGAATACGCTGCGCCAGGGTTAGCTGGATGTCCCCGGTACCGGGCGGCAAGTCGACAATCAAATAGTCAATATCACTCCAACGCGTGTCGTTGAGCAACTGCTCCAACGCCTGCGTCACCATCGGCCCGCGCCAGATCATCGGCGTATCTTCCTCGATCAGGTAACCGATCGACATCGACTGAACACCGTGCCCGACCATCGGCTCGAGGCTCTTGCCATCGGCAGACTCGGGTTGACCCTTGCAACCGAGCATGCGCGGAATACTGGGGCCATAAATATCGGCGTCGAGAATGCCTGCGGTTGCGCCCTCAGCCTGCAGGGCCAGCGCCAGGTTGACGGCGGTCGTGGACTTGCCCACGCCACCCTTGCCGGAAGCCACGGCAATGATATTCTTGATCCCGGCCAACGGTTTCAAATTCTGCTGCACCGCGTGCGACTTGACCTGGCTCGATACCGCGACATCGATCTGCCCGATGCCCTCGACACCCGCCAGCGCGGTCTGCACTTCCTGTTTCAGTTGGTCGAAATATCCAGCCGCCGGATATCCCAGTTGAATTTCAACCCGGCAGTTGTTTCCATTCATCTCGATCGACTTGATCGCCTTGCCGCTGACCAGGTCAGTTTCCGTGTTGGGGTCGTTGACCTGCCCCAGTTTTGCTTCAATCTGTGATTTATCAATCGCCATGAGTTGTCAGTTTGTTCAGGGTTGCGTGTCCGAGCGCGCATTTTACCCGAGCCGGTTGTAAAATATCACTTAGTTTTTATGTGCGTGTTCGAAATACGGGGGTCGGCCATCCTAAAGCCGATTATTACCTTGCTAGAGTGCCAGCCGAGCACCTAAAATATGCTGCTTTAATCAGGTCAGCCTTTTCCATGAGCCCTATACCCCGCCAGATCGTGGTCACCAGCGCGTTACCCTATGCCAATGGCCCGATTCACATCGGCCACATGCTCGAGTACGTGCAAACCGACATCTGGGCGCGCTTTCAAAAACTGCGCGGCCACGAATGCACCTACGTCTGCGCGGATGACGCACACGGCACGCCGATCATGCTGCGCGCGCAGGCCGAGGGGATTACCCCGGAAGCGCTGATCGAACGCATGCACAAGGAACACCTGCAGGACTTCTCCGATTTCGGTGTCGCCTTCGATAACTACTACAGCACCCACTCGGATGAAAATCGATATTTCGCGGAACTGATTTATACCCGCTTGCGCGACGCCGGGCATATACGCACGCGCGTCATTTCGCAGGCTTACGACCCGAAAGCCGAAATGTTCCTGCCCGATCGTTTCATCAAGGGCGAGTGCCCGAATTGCGGCACGGCGGACCAGTACGGCGACAATTGCGAAAAATGTGGCGCCACCTATGCGCCGACCGACCTCAAGAACCCGATATCCGTGGTCAGTGGCGAAACTCCGATCGAGAAGGATTCTGAGCAGTATTTCTTCAAGCTGGAAGATTTCGAAGACATGCTCAAAAAGTGGTTCGCCGACGGGCACGTGCAGGCCGAGATTGCCAACAAGATGAACGAATGGCTCGACGAAGGTCTGAAGGACTGGGATATTTCGCGCAATGCACCTTACTGGGGTTTCGAGATCCCTGACGCGCCGGGAAAATATTTTTACGTCTGGCTGGAGGCACCCATAGGATACATGGCCAGTTTCAAAAACTGGTGCGATACCAACGGGCAGGACTTCGATGCCTACTGGAGTACCGACAGTAAAGCCGAGCTCCACCATTTCATCGGCAAGGATATCGCGCGCTTCCACACCATGTTCTGGCCGGCAATGTTGCACGGTGCGGGATTCCGCAAACCGACCGCGGTGTATTGCCACGGCTTTCTGACCGTGGACGGGCAGAAGATGTCCAAATCGCGCGGTACCTTCATCATGGCGCGCACCTATCTCGATCACCTGAATCCGGAATACCTGCGCTATTACTTCGCTGCCAAACTCGGTCCCGGGATCGACGATATCGACTTGAACCTCGAGGATTTCACCACCCGCGTCAATTCCGACCTGGTCGGTAAACTGGTCAACATCGCCAGCCGCTGCGCCGGTTTCATCAACAAACGTTTCGACGGAAAACTTTCCGCAAGCGATGACGATCTCAACGGGCAGTACCTCGAGGCCGCGGAAACCATTGCCGGGTTTTACGAGAATCGAGAGTTCGGCAAGGCAATGCGCGACATCATGGCGCTGGCGGACAAGGCCAACCAGTATATCGACGATAAGCAACCCTGGGTCGTCATCAAGGACCCACAACGCTTCACCGAGGTACAGGACGTCTGCAGCGTTGGTCTGAATTGCTTCCGTCAGCTTGTCATACTGTTAAAACCCGTGTTGCCGAAACTTGCCGAGCAGGCCGAGGAATTTCTCAACTGCGGCGAACTCAGCTGGGATGACCTGGACAAGCCGTTGCTCGACCACGGCATCAATCGATTCAAGCCCCTGATGACCCGCATCGAACCGGTTTTCATCGAGCGCATGATCGAGGCCACCAAGGCAGACCTGATCGCTGAACAGAAAATTCAGCAGGGTCCGTCCGATGCATCGATTGAGCCAGTCGCGGCAGAGATCAACTATGACGATTTTGCCAAACTCGATTTCCGCATCGCCAAAATCGTTGCCGCCAAACGCGTCGAAAAATCGGACCGCCTGCTACAGTTGACGCTCGATATCGGTACCGAAACCCGTAACGTGTTTGCCGGTCTCAGCAACGCCTATAAGCCCGAGGACCTGGAAGGCAAACTCACCGTCATGGTCGCCAACCTGGCGCCGCGCAAGATGCGCTTCGGCGTATCCGAGGGCATGGTGCTGGCGGCCGGTTCGGGCGAGACTGATCTGTATATCCTGAACCCGGATTCGGGCGCCAAACCGGGTATGCGAGTCAGATAGTACTCCTTCAATGAGATATCATAGGATTCAGCCAGTCAGGAAGCGGCTAGCTGCTAGGCGTGCGACTGCAGGACTAGCCGTGGCTAATTCAAAGGAGCACAACAACGCAGAGGGCCTGCCCCATGAGCGGGGTCCAGCCCATGAGCGAAGCGAGTGCTTTGGCTGTAGCGAATGCTTTGGGCATAACCGCTTCCTGGCTGGCCCTAAGGGAGCGCCCCAAATCGGCCAATGCCGCGTTGCAGTCCTTGTAAAGGGCATGCCAGGGCCGGCCCCGCGAGCGGGGCCCAGCCCATGAGCGCAGCGAGTGCTTTGGCTGCAGCGAGTGCAGTGGGTCTTCCCTGCGGACTGCGCCTTGCCTTGGCCGATTTGGGGCGCTCTGAACCCTATGATATCTCATTGAAGGAGTACCTGTTGCGCCTCTGCCTGTTCGCAGCCTGGATCTTACTGGCGTCGGCCTTCGCTGGCCCCGCCCGGGCACTCGATTCGAAAGAGATATACCAGCTCAATGAGGATCGCGTATTCCAGGTGCGCGTACTCAATCGCGAAACCGGCAAGAAATCGAGCATCGGTTCGGGTTTCATAGTCGCAGATGGCAGCCGGCTCGCGACCAACTACCACGTCATCAGCCAGGTCATTCTCGAACCCGAGCTTTTTTACATTTCCTTTATCGGCAACAACGGGCAGGAAGGCGAGTTGAAACTGCTGGGACTGGACGTCGCCCACGATCTCGCCCTGCTGGGCGCCGATCACAGGCTTGGCGAGGCTATCGAGATGAGCCCGCTACCGCCGCGCGGAGCGCCGATTTTCGCGATGGGCAATCCCCTCGATCTCGGCCTCAGCATCGCGGTTGGCACCAACGGTGGCATTCTCAATCAGACCGACGACAGCCGCATCCTGTTTTCGGGCAGCCTCAACCCGGGCATGAGCGGCGGCCCGACCTTCAACGCACGCGGTGAAGCGATAGGCATCAACGTCGCCACCGCGCGCAACGATATAAGCTTTATCGTACCTTCGCGGTTTCTGAGCGCCCTGATCGAAAAATCGAACAGCGACAGCTACGGCGCCGACACGGATCTCAAGGAGGAGGTGGCCCGACAGGCACTGGCCTACGAAAACCGGTACATTGAGCAGTTACTGGAGAGTGACTGGCCAAGCCTGGACCTGCGCCAACTCAAGCTACCCGGCGTTATTTCACCGACCGTGCGCTGCTGGGACAACAGCGCCAAGCTCAGCGCCGCGGCGCGTTACAAGCGCTACCAGATTCGCTGCACCAACCAGAACCACGTATACCTCGACGAAGACAACCGCTTCGTCGGCAGGCTGCTCTACGAATACTACTGGCTCGAATCCGAAGACCTCAATGCGATTCAGTTTTACAACCTGTATGAAAGCCTGAACAAGGACCAGGTCGATGCAGAACTGGATCGCGACATGGTCAGCAACTTCAACTGCGAAACCTGGTTCATCGAGGTTTCGTCACAACAGATGAAGAGCAACCTGTGTCGGCGCGAGTACGTCGAATACCGGGGAATGAGCGATGTCCTGTTCACGGCGGCGCTCACCGGCCACCAGGACAGGGGCTTTTTCATTACTCTGATCCTGACCGGGGTCGATTACCGCGCCACCTTGCCGTTGATTCGAAAATTCCTGGAGAACACCGAATGGATTCCCTGATACTCGAAATCAGCACGCGCGGGCTGCACCGCTACGAACCGATCGAGGCCGAGGTCACGACGCTGGGGCGCGCACTGGACAACGATATTATCCTCTCTGACCCGACCGTGGCGCCGCATCACCTGAAGATTATTCGCCACCAGGACGGCAGGCTCGAACTGGTCAACCTGGCCGCGGTCAACCCGACACGAGTCGAAACCCTGCCAATCGATACAAGGGAGCTCACGCGGCTGCCGGCGGGCATCGAAATCGGGCGCGTGCATCTGCAGTTGCTGGCGCGCGACAACCCGGTTGCGGAGACCCGGCCGCTCGCCGGAAACGGCCGTCGCGGTCACCTCTTCGGACACCCCTACTGGGCGATACTGCTGGCGCTGATATGTATCTGCGTCGGCGCGCTCGATTTCCATCTGAATTTCTACACCAGTTTCAAATGGAGCGACTTGTTCAAGTACGTACTGCGCGAGACGGTGCTCACCATCGGCGCCTTCGTGCTGGCGCTGTCGATACTCGAGAGATTGCTGGTAAACCGCTGGGAAATGAAACAACTACTGACATCGGTGTGCCTGGTCTACCTGCTGTTCGAGGGTGCGTCGGTTTTAGCCTTTGGCCTCGACTACCTGTTGTCGGCGAGCTGGCCGGGCACGCTGTTTCACTTCGGCTGGTACCTGGCAATTATTCCCGCCGCCATCGCAATCTACCTGATTAACATTTCCCATATAAAGCGCGGGCGCAGTATCGTTCTCGCGCTGCTGATCGCGAGCCCGATCGCCGCCCCTTCGATACTGCAAAGCCCCGAGATGCAGGCATTGCTCGATGACTTCAGCTCCTCGGCCAGCTACCACAACCGCCTGAGCTACCTCAACTGGCACCTGCGCGACACCGTCAGCATCGACCGCTTCATCGAGCAGGCGCACGGACTGGAGCCGGGTGAAATTGCGGACTGAATCATTTATCTGATACGCAGTTAATCTATGTAGGAGTTTTAACCCGGAAATTTCATAAATTTGCGCGAATATCGCGCAGAATATTGATTTCACAAGGAAATTCCCGAAGAAGTCTCGTATCAGTGATTACGAGCGACTGAGGGAATATTTCTTGTGGAATCAATAGACAAGCGAGATCGTGCATTAGTGTGAATTT
>JAAEPH010000176.1 GCA_024232855.1 Gammaproteobacteria bacterium | reverse complement strand
TCTCGCTTGTCTATTGATTCCACAAGAAATATATCCTCAGTCGCTCGTAATCACCGATACGAGACTTCTTCGGATATTTCCTTGTGAAATCAATATACTGCGCGATCTTTGCGCATATTTATGAATTCTCCGGGCTAAATGTTTTGACGAATATGTGAAACCGCGGCGCCGGCGCGGTTATGTTGGCGTTTATCCTCTACCATCCGGTACGACAAACACCAATTCTGTGCAGGCATGCCTTTCACTGGGGCGCATTGTTCTTTACTATATCCGCCGACCTAAGGTCACGGACGGACAGATGAACCAGAGCACTAACAGACCTAGCGTAGATGTCGCCGGCGTAAACATGGGCGGCGGTGCGCCCGTTGTGGTGCAGTCGATGACCAATACCGACACCGCCGACATCGCCGCCACCGTGGCCCAGATCAAGCTGCTGCATGATTCCGGCTCGGAACTGGTGCGCATTACCGTCAACAACGACGCCGCCGCGCGCGCGGTGCCGCATATCGTCGAGCAACTTGCCGAGCTGGATTGTCACGTCCCCATCGTTGGTGATTTTCACTTCAATGGACACAAGCTACTGGGCCAGCACGAGGCTTGCGCACGTGCGCTGGCCAAGTTCCGCATCAACCCGGGTAACGTTGGCCATGGCAGGAAGCGCGACCGGCAATTCAGCGACATGGTCGAAATCGCCTGCCGTCACGACAAGCCGGTGCGCATCGGCGTGAACTGGGGAAGCCTGGACCAGCAGTTGCTCGCGGGCATGCTGACACGTAACGCCAACCTCGCCGACCCGCTCTCGCTGGCGGCAATTACGCGCCAGGCCGTCATCGAATCGGCGCTCAATAGCGCCGCTTTCGCCGAAGACATCGGCCTCGCCGCCAATCGCATCGTCATCAGCTGCAAGATGTCGCGCGTACCCGACCTGGTCAAGGTTTATCAAGGCCTGGCGCAACGATGCCGCTACGCCTTGCACCTGGGCCTGACCGAGGCCGGCATGGGGGACCCCGGAGTAATCGCCTCGAGCGCGGCACTTGCGATCCTGCTCAACCTGGGCATCGGCGATACCATCCGCGTCTCGCTGACGCCGGAGCCCGGAGCGACGCGTGAACGCGAGGTCAAGGTCGCCCAGCAGATATTACAGTCCCTCGGGTTACGATCATTTGCGCCCAGCGTCACCGCCTGCCCCGGCTGCGGGCGCACCACCAGCGAGTATTTCCAGGTGCTCGCGAAACGGATTCAGCATGAACTGGACGCGTCGATGCCGACCTGGAAACACCGCTATCCGGGCGTTGAATCGATGAAAGTCGCGGTAATGGGTTGCGTGGTCAACGGCCCCGGAGAAAGCAAGCACGCCAATATCGGCATCAGCCTGCCCGGGACCGGGGAACAACCGGTGGCGCCGGTTTACCAGGATGGACAAAAAACGGTTACGCTAAAAGGCGACAATATCGCTGGGGAATTTATCGCCCTGGTCAAGGAATACGTCGAAACCCGCTACAAAGCGGGCTGAGGAGCTATGCTCCTGATCTTGCAGGCGACTTCGTACAAGAAGGCATCGTTACTGCTGACACGCGAGACCTTGACGGTTGCGTGAATCGGTGTCGTGTCCGTGTGGCTCGGAGTCAACATGATTTTGAGGAGAGTGCCTGCCTCGAAGTTCTCGCGCGAAGTAAACAGGATTCCCCTTTTACTCAGATTTATTACGTTACCCTGTAATTCCCTGCTGCTATCCGCGGTCTTGAAACTCAAATTACAGTCGATCGCCATGCGCAGGAAATCTCTCTTTTCAGCATAGTCGATCATCTTCACATCCCGTCAAAATTTAAACAATTTTCCAAAATTCGCGACCTCGAGTATTTTGCGAACCTCGGGTGAGACCCTGGTAATCTCGATATCCGCGGTTTCGCCACCAGCGTGTTCACGTAATAGTAACAGCATCCCCATCGCCGAACTATCGAGATAATCGGTAGCGGACAGATCGAGCTTATAGGACACGCCGGTTCCGACCGTGCTGATGTAAGCCGTGCGAAACTCGTCGTAGAGTTGAAAATCGAATTTGCCGGTCACGGCGATGGTCACGCTGTTACCATCATCGGATACCGTCATGTCTATGCCCATCGTTGTTATTCCTTGCTGCTGGTGCTTTTTGCAGCGATTAAAACATTTCCGGGGCGTAATGGTCCAGCATCAATTGTCCGACGAACCTCGGCGGGGGCCTCCCGCATGGCATTCGGGGGTAGCATATCGGCCACCCGCGGCGCTAGTCGACGCGGTAGATTTCGTACTTACGCATTTTTTCGACCAGCGTGGTACGTCGCATGTTGAGCATGGTTGCGGCACGCGCAACCACGTTATTGGTCTTCGATAGCGCTTGCTCGATCAGCGAAATCTCGATGTTGCTGACGTACTTTTTCATATCGATACCCGTGCCCAGCAATTGATACTACATCGGACGCCGTCGACTCCTGCGCGGCATCGGCAACCGGGGAATCGAGCGCATCGACAGGCTCTTCGCTGCGATACTTTGCGGGTAAATCCCTGGAATCGACAACGCCGTGCGGAAACTGTATTGCGAGCCTTTCGATCAGATTGCCCAGTTCACGCACGTTACCGGGCCAGTCATACTGCTGCAGCATGCCGATGACTTTTTTACTGAGGCGCACCGAACCGCGATTATCATATTCTATTCGGGTGACCATCTCCTGGATCAGTAACGGAATATCCGATTTGCGCATGCGTAACGGCGGCACCTCGATGGGAAATACACCGAGCCGGTAGAAAAGGCCTTCGCGGAACTTGCCCTCGGCGATCAAATCCTCGAGCCTGAGGTGCGTGGCCGCGATCACTCGCACATCGGTCCTGATCGACCGGCTGCCACCGACCTTGCGGTAACAGCGTTCCTGCAACACGCGCAGCAGCTTGACCTGCACCGGTAACGGCATATCGCCGATTTCATCGAGAAACAGCACGCCGCCCTCGGCGAGCCCGAAACGCCCCTGGCCTGCGCCGGCTGCCCCCGTCAGATTGTCGGTCTCGTTGCCGAACAGCTCGCTCTCCAGTAGCTCCGCCGGGCTCGCGCTACAGTTGAGCGGTACGAAGGGCCTGCTACTGCGTGAGGACTGGGCGTGGATATTGCGCGCAATCACCTCCTTGCCGGTACCCGCGTCACCGAGGATCAAAACCGAGGCATTGGTGTCCGCAACCTGGTCTATCATCAGGTTGATCCGTTCGATGGCATTGCTGGCGCCGATCAACGGCTGGCATTCGCGGGTTTGCATGCGGCGTTCGCGCTTGTTGTGCTTGCGCGCCTGATCCAGAACCTGCGACAGGGCATAGTAATCCGACTGGAAACAGAGACCCGAAATAAAAGGGCACCTCATTGCTGTCCAGACCGCCGCCATGCTCCATCATCTGCGGCCACCCCGAAATGCGAATAAAACTGCAGGCTCGAAGCGCGTATAGTCAGCGGGTTCCCGACTGCGGCAGCGCAGCCTGATCCGATCGATTTGACTGGCCGGATCCATAGGTTACTGTTCTACCACAGAGTCCCGTTATGCTACAAGTTAACCAATACGTAGTTCGTTAAAGGGGACGGTACCCTTTAACGTAACGCGGAAAGCCCGGCAGTCTTGAAAGTTAAAGGGTACCGTCCCCTTTATCGCGCGATGCGGGCTAGATCGGCTCCAGCGGCGGGTCGAGCAGGTTGAGCAGGCGCTCCATGTGTTCGACCGCCTCGTGCCCGTTGTCGGTGAGCTGGCCACCATCGGAGGCGGTAATCAGTCCCTTCGCAAACATGCGTTCCGCGGCGGCGATTACCGCCGGATCGGGATTGTCGTGCACGTCCATTGCTACCGGTCCGCCCATACTGAAGCGCCGCAGCAGGTTTAATTCGTCGATCAATTCAGGATCAAGATGCATACTCGTCTCCCGGCTCTAGCCTGTGTATTGCATCACTAGTGGTCGAACAACTAGGGGCGAGCCATTTCTTCGCCTTCCTTCTCCGGTAACAGCAGGTCGCTACGACTGATGCCGAGCACCAACGCAGAAGTTGTGGCGACATAAATAGAGGAATAGGTACCGATCAGAACACCGATGATCAATGCAAGCGCAAAGGAGTGGATTACCTCGCCACCCAGAAAGAACAGGGACAGCAACACCAGCAAGGTCGTAAATGACGTCGTCAAGGTACGCGAAATGGTCTGGTTAATCGAAATATTGATTACTTCGAGCGACGTCTTCTTGCGGATTTTACGGAAGTTTTCACGCACCCGGTCGAAGACGACGATGGTATCGTTGAGCGAGTATCCGATAACCGCAAGGATCGCCGCGAGTACGCTCAGATCAAAATCCAGCTGCAGGATCGAGAACACTCCCAGCGTGATAAGAACGTCGTGCACGAGCGCGGCAACCGCGCCCAACGAAAAACGATATTCGAAGCGAAAAGCGACATAGATGAGGATTGCAATCAACGCGTACAGCACCGCGAGACCCCCGTCCTCGGTCAATTCCTCACCGACCTGTGGCCCGACGAAATCGACCCGGCGCACATCGATCGGCGTCTCGCTGATCTCCTGTAGCAGACCGATGATCTCCGAACTCAGCTCGGCCTTGTCCTTGTCGGCTTCGGGCACCAGTCGAATCAGGACTTCGCTGGCGCTGCCGAAGTGCTGCACGATGGCATCGCCAAAGCCTTTGCTTTCGAGTGCATTGCGTATCGGTTGCAGCTCCACCGCCTGCTGGTAACCGGCCTCAATGATGCTGCCGCCGGTAAAATCGATACCTACGTTCAGTTTCAAGGTAAACAGGCTGACGATGGAAAGCAGTATCAACGCGGCGGACATGATCACGGCCGGCTTGCGCAGCGCCATGAAATCGATTTTGTTGGATAAGGTCCGAGCCATGATCAAATCGCCAGTCGGCTAACCTGTTTACTACCGTAAATCAGGTTGATGACGGCACGCGTGCCGAAAATTGCGGTAAACATCGACGACGCGATGCCGATCATCAGGGTCACCGCGAAACCCTGGATCGGTCCGGTACCGAAACCGAACAGCACCATAGCCGCGATGAAGGTCGTGATATTGGCATCGGCGATGGTTCCAAAAGCCTTGCTGTAGCCGGAGTAAATCGATGCCTGCGGTGTATTGCCGAGACGAATTTCTTCCCGAATCCGCTCGAAAATCAAAACGTTGGCATCGACCGCCATACCTACGGTAAGCACGATCCCGGCGATTCCGGGTAGCGTCAGGGTAGCCTGGAAAATCGATAATATGGCCACCATCAGAACCAGGTTCAGCGCCAGCGCCAGGTTCGCCACCAGGCCGAACACCTTGTAGTAAACCGCCATGAACAACAATACCGCGACAAAGCCGACCATTACCGAGAGGAAACCACGATCGATGTTCTCCTGCCCAAGGCTGGGACCGACGGTGCGCTCCTCGACAATAACCATGGGCGCGCGTAATGCGCCGGCGCGCAGCAACAAGGCCAGGTCGCGCGCCTCGCGGGTGCTGTCGAGCCCGGTGATATGAAATCGCTTGCTCAGCTGATCGCGGATCGTGGCAACATTGATGACCTGTGACTCGGTGGTCCTGTGCCGTATGCGTTCGCCGTCGACTTCGCGAAATTCGAACTTGTCCTCGATGAAAACCACCGCCATGGGTTTACCGATGTTGTCACGCGTGACCCTAGCCATGCGGTCGGCGCCATTCGAATTCATGGTGATAGTGACGTCCGGGGTACCGCTTTGCTGATCGATACCGGAGGCGGCGCCGACGATCTGATCACCGGTGACGATGACGCTACGCTTCAACAATACCGGCGACCCGTCGCTCTGGGTATAGAGCCTGCTACCGATCGGCGCCTTACCGCTGGCCGCAGTCGAATTCCATTCGGCAAAACTGCCGTGCACGAGGCGAAATTCGAGGGTTGCGGTGGCGCCGAGTATTTCCTTGGCGCGCACCGTGTCCTGTACACCGGGTAATTGTACGACCACGCGCTCGTCACCCTGGCGCTGGATTACCGGCTCGGCTACGCCGAGTTCGTTAACCCGGTTCTTGAGGGTGGAAATATTTTGCTCGATAGCCGAACGTCGTTCCTCTTCGAGCGCGGCCGCGTTGTAACTGACCCTGGTAAACCAGCTGCGATCATCGTTGCTGTCAACGAATTCGAAATCGCGATACTCGTCTTCAAGCAGCAGGCGCGCGCTGTCGCGGTTTTCGGCGCTGTCGAAACGAATGCTGACGTCGCGAGCCGAGGTTTGCACCGCCTTGTAGCGTACCTTTTCCCCGCGCATGAAGCCGCGCATTTCGCCCGCGGCGCGTTGTAGCGACTTTTCGATCGCCGACCCCATGTCTACTTCCATGAGGAAGTGAACGCCACCGCGCAAATCAAGCCCGAGATACATCGGCAAGGCATTCAGCGTGGTCAGCCAATCCGGTGTTGCCGGCGCCAGGTTGAGGGCGACGCTGTAACGGCGGTCACTGTCGTGGAGCGCTTCGCGAACCTGGGTGGCGGCGCGCAACTGCTTTTCCTCGGAATCGAAACGCACCAGCAAATTGTTGCCATCGAGTTCGATCGAGCGGTAGTCGATGTCCTCGTTTTCGAGCAGGCTCCTGATATTGCCGAGCTCTGCGTCATCGATCAGATTGACCCGATGCGTAATTTGCAGCGCCGGGTCTTCGCCGTATAGATTGGGCGCGGCATAGAAAGCACCTATCACAATAACGAGAATCAGGAGAATATATCTCCAGGGAGCGTAGCGATTGACCATCTTGCTTACAGTTTCTTGATAGTGCCCTTGGGCAATACCGAGGAGACCGCGTGGCGCTGAATCTTGACTTCAACGTTATCGGAGATCCTGCAGGTCAGAAAATTATCATCGACCTGAGTGATCTTGGCCAGTAGCCCGCCGTTGGTAATGATTTCATCACCCTTGCCGAGCCCCTCGACCATGCCCTTGTGTTCCTTTGCTTTTTTCTGCTGCGGACGAATCAACAGAAAATAGAAAATGCCGAACATCAACACCAGCGGCAATATCAGTTCGAGGGTGCCGCCCTGGCCTCCCGCGTCCTGCGCATACGCGTCACTTATAAAAAAACTCATCTTCGATCAACCTTTGGTTTGCGATTCTTCGGGCTCGGGGCCCTGCCCTTGAGCGGCGCGTATTATGGCACCGGGATGCGCATCCTACAAGGCGGAAACACGAGTTTTGGGCTTAATATTCATATTGCAACAGACGGTTTCGGAGCTGCTTCCAACTAACCCGGAAAACTCACACTAATGCACGATCTCACTTGTCTATTGATTCCACAAGAAATATTTCCTCAGTCGCTCGTAATCATTGATACGAGGCTCCTTCGGTTGTTCCTTGTGAAATCCTATTTCTTTTTAAAACAATGGCCTGCGCGATATTCGCGCAAATTTATGAAATTTCCGGGCTAATTCCAATCCACGGGCAATATGCGGACTAACTCCGTGACTGGTAGCGCGAATAAAAGTTCTCGCAAAAGGGCTCGTAACGATCGGCCTCGATGGCCTCGCGGATCCGGCGCATCAGTTCCTGGAAGTAGTACAGGTTATGGATGGTATTAAGGCGGGCGCCGAGAATTTCACCGCATTTATCGAGGTGGCGCAGGTAGGCGCGAGAGTAATGCCGGCAGCAGTAACAGGCGCAGTTCTCATCCAGCGGCCGGGTATCGTCGGCATAGCGGCTGTTGCGAATGCGAATAATGCCGTCGTGGGTATACAGAAACCCGGTACGCGCGTTGCGCGTTGGAATCACACAATCGAACATATCGATGCCGCGGCGCACCCCTTCGATGAGATCCTCGGGTTTGCCGACCCCCATCAGGTAACGCGGTTTGTCCGTGGGCAATAACGGCAACACCGCGTCCAGCGTGCGGTTACGTACATCGGCAGCCTCGCCGACCGAGAGACCGCCGATGGCGTAGCCGTCGAAACCGATTGCGATCAGGCCGCGCGCCGACTCGGCGCGCAATTCGTCGTAAGTACCGCCCTGGACGATACCAAACAGGGCATTGGGATTGTCGGCAAAGGCCGCCTTGCTGCGCTCGGCCCAACGCAGCGACAACTCCATCGATCGGCGCACCACGTCTTCGTCTGCGGGATAAGGCGTACATTCGTCAAAGCACATGACGATGTCGGAGCCGAGATCGCGCTGCACCTGCATCGACACCTCGGGGCTCAGGAATATGCGCGCGCCGTCGACCGGCGAGGCAAAGGTAACGCCCTCCTCGGTGATCTTGCGCATCTTCGCCAGGCTGAACACCTGGAAGCCTCCCGAATCCGTCAGGATCGGTCCCTGCCAGTGCATCAGGTCATGCAGATCGCCATGCTGCTTTATGATTTCGGTACCGGGACGCAGCATCAGGTGAAAGGTGTTGCCGAGGATGATCTGAGCGCCGAGATCGATGAGTTCCTCGGGCGTCATCGCCTTGACCGTGCCATAGGTGCCAACCGGCATGAAAGCGGGCGTTTCGACGACGCCGCGTTCGAATTCGAGGCGTGCGCGACGCGCGTGAGCATCGCATTTGTCGAGGGAAAATTTCATCGAAGCTCCTGCACTGCGCGGTTGGCGATGAACATGGCATCGCCGTAACTGAAGAAACGGTACTGTTGCGCCACCGCATGCGCATAGGCCCGGCGCACCAGTTCAGTACCGGCGAAGGCGCTTACCAGCATCAGCAGCGTTGACCTGGGCAAGTGAAAATTGGTCAGCATGGCATCGACCACGCGAAAGCAATACCCCGGCTTGATAAACAAACGCGAGTCTCCGTCGAAAGCCGCCAGTTTACCCCCGGCCGCGGCCGTTTCCAGGCTGCGCACCACGGTGGTGCCGATCGCGACAACGCACCCGCCTCGAGTGCGCGTCTGCGCGATGGCATCGACCAGGGACTGCGAAACTTCGATACGTTCCGGGTGCATGACGTGACTATCGATATCGTCGCCGCGCACCGGCTGGAAGGTGCCCGCACCGACGTGCAGCGTCAGCCGCGCGCAAGCGACACCACGCTGTTGCAGGGATTCGAGCATCGCGGTATCGAAATGCAGGCCTGCGGTCGGCGCCGCAACCGCGCCCGGGTTACTCGCGTAGACGGTTTGATAGCGCTCGCGATCAGAGCTCTCGTCGCTGCGCTGAATATAGGGCGGCAACGGCATATGACCGTAGCGATCGAGCAGGTCCAGCCACGCGCCCTGCCCCTGCCCTAGCACGAACAAATCCTGTTCACGCCCCAGCATGCGGCACTCGATTTTGTTTTCGAGAATGAACTCGGCGCCCGTTTTCGGCGCCTTGCTGGCGCGCAGGTGGGCGAGCAGCCGGTTGTCGTCGAGGACCCTTTCCACCATGACTTCGACCTTGCCGCCGGTGGATTTACGGCCGAACAGGCGTGCCGGGATGACGCGGGTATCGTTGAACACCAGCAGGTCACCGGGATCGACGAGATCGGTGAGATCGGTGAACTGCCGGTCGCAAATATCCTGCTGGCGCGGGTCGACCAGCAGCATGCGCGACGCCTCGCGCTCGGCCAGCGGCGCCTGCGCGATGAGCGCTTCGGGCAGATCATAATCGAAATCGCTGAGCAGCATCGTCGGGGGATTTTAAAAAACGCGGTATCATACCGCTTAACCTGCATTTTACACCAGTCGGGATAGGGCCGGTGATAAACCGAGCTTTTATCCTTGTCTCGACAATCTCTTTTACTCATACAATTCAATTGCTTATAACAAGGCCCGATCCCGACTGGTGCAAAATGCAGGTTCGGCTACCACTTGGATATGTTTTGAATTAGAATGCCCGCTCCTTGCCGGGGTGGCGGAACTGGTAGACGCGGCGGATTCAAAATCCGCTGGTGGTAACACCTTGGGGGTTCGAG
>JAAEPH010000175.1 GCA_024232855.1 Gammaproteobacteria bacterium | reverse complement strand
GAGCTATCCGAGAAAACGGACGTGGGCATTATCCTGGTGAGTGCACGCGACGACGAGATCGATCGCATTGTCGGTCTCGAGATCGGCGCGGACGATTACGTCACCAAACCGTTCAATCCGCGCGAGTTGCTGGCACGGGTGAAAAACCTGATTCGCCGCAGGCAATCGGACCGGACACGGCATCACAAACAACACAGCAAGTCGTTCTCCGGCTGGACGCTGGACCTGTCGCGCCGGCGCCTGTCGTCGGATGGCGAAGAGGACCTGCCGTTGACGCGTGGCGAGTTCGAGTTGTTGGTGACCTTTCTCGAGCACCCGGGAAAAACCTTGCACCGCGAATGGTTGATGGAAAAAGTCACCCACCGCGTGTGGTCGCCGAACGAACGCACCATCGACGTACTCGTCCTGCGCCTGCGTAACAAAATCGAAAAGGACAGCCATGCACCGCAGATCATCCAGACGGTGCACGGTGAAGGGTATTTGTTTGCCAGCGAAGTGTTCTAGCCCTTGACGCGGAGCCATACTCTGAAAAGCCGGTTTGAATGTGTTCGGCCGGCTTTTCTCATTCCGGGCTACATTACTCATCGGGGGCATGCTACCGAAAATGTCACTAAATGTCTGGATGGGTTGTTAGCCGACATTAACGTGTAAATTCGAAATAACCGCTTTCCGCTAAGCAGACACTCAAAAGCGTTACCTGGGCTTCCGAGAACGGCACAAAGCAGACGCCTGGAAAAATTCGATTGGATGCTGCAATCGGCACCTTCCCGTCATTGCGAGTCGCGCAGCGACGCGGCAATCTCCAAACGATATGCCAAACTTCATGAGATTGCTTCGCTGCGCTCGCAATG
>JAAEPH010000174.1 GCA_024232855.1 Gammaproteobacteria bacterium | reverse complement strand
TCGATGAGTAGTACGCGGCGTTTTCCAGGCATTTTCTTTCGAGTCAGGTTGGTTCTATCTGGTTCAGATGTCGTGCTACTGCGATCCAGGAGCCAGCCAGCCCCAGCAGGGTGCTGCATGCGATCAGAACGATAAAATCTTGAAAGGAATAGGTAATCAAATTCATATCCGACTTATATAGCAGACTTAGACGCTCTAGGGGCCCCGAAATTGCCATATAACCGATTTCCACGATCAACCAGGAAATAATGCCCCCCAGCATTCCATACCAGACGCCACCGTAGAGAAAAGGACGACGGATAAACGCATCAGTTGCGCCGATCAGCTTGGTGACAATGATTTCCTGGTAGCGATTCTGAATGTCGAGCCTGATAGTGTTGCCGATAATCAGTAACACCGCGAAGGCGAACAAAATCGTGATAATGACGACGGAGCGTTTCGCGATTTCGATAATCGTGTATAGCCTTTCCAGCCACTCGGTATCCAGCTTGGCGATTTCAACCTCGGGCATGGCCTGCAGCCGGTTCAGCAGGTTGCGTGCCGTGAAGGTATCCGCGCTATCGCCGGGCTCGACGACGATGGTGTGGGGCAGCGGGTTGCTGCTGAGCGTGTCGATACTCTTGCCAAACCCCGAACTCTGGCGAAACTCCTCGAGTGATTGCTCGCGCGAAATAAAACGGGTCGATGCCACGTGATCCATAGTTCTGATGTACTGCTCGAGCCCGCGCGCCTTCTTTTCGGTGATTTTGAGGTCGAGGTACAGGCTGATTTGCGTGCTCGATCGAAAATCGCCGGAGATTGCGTCGATATTTTTCAGGAACAGGTAAAAACCGCCGGGCAGCGACAGCGTGATGCCGATCACGGCAACGGTCATGATGGTGGTTGCGGGGGCCTGGTAGATCTTGCTGAGACTGAAAATCAGCGACTGCAGGTGATGCAGCAAATAGGCTGAAATCCGGTTCGCGGTTGGGGGTTTCCGGCGTCGAACATTACTGCCAGCCATCGTGACCTCCGGCATCGCCCTGGTCGAGGTCATTGAGGATGAGCTGGCCGGCGTTGAGCGTAAGGCGCGGTTTATCCAGTTCCTCGATCAGGCCCAAATCGTGGCTTGCGACCAATACGGTAACGCCGACCTGGTTGAAATCAACGAAAATCTGCATGATTTCACGCGACAGTATCGGGTCGAGATTGCCGGTAGGCTCGTCGGCGAGCAATAGCATGGGCTTGTGCACGACCGCGCGCGCGATACCGACGCGCTGCTGTTCGCCGCCGGACAAGGTGATCGGCATCGACTTCTCCTTGTGCAGCAAACCGACCTTGTCGAGTGCCGCGCGGCTACGCTTGGCGACTTCCTGGGGGCGATAGCCCTGGATCTGCAGGGGCAGAGCGACATTATCGAACACGGGTCGGTCGAACAGTAACTGGTGATCCTGAAAGATAATCCCGATATTGCGGCGCAGGTAGGGGATGCGCTGACGCGGCAGGTTGTTGAGGTTGATGCGATTCAGCAGCGCCTGGCCGCGAGTGGGTTTCTCGATGAGCGCGATTATTTTTAACAGCGTGCTCTTGCCGGCGCCGGAATGCCCGGTAATATAAGCCATCTGGCCATCGCCAAGATGCAGGGAAACATTGTTGAGCGCCTCGAAGCCGCTTGGATAGCGCTTGGTTACATTGTGGAATTCAATCATACCGGTTAATCAGTTTCAGGCGTCGGCCAGCAGCGCGTCGACGAATTCCTCGTGATCGAATGGGCGCAAATCGTCTACCGTCTCACCGACCCCGATATAGCGGATCGGGGTTTGCAACTGCTCGGCAACACTGAAGATCATGCCGCCCTTGGCGGTGCCATCGAGCTTGGTCAGGACCAGGCCAGAAACCCCGATCGTATCCCTGAATTTGCTGGCCTGGGGCAGGGCGTTCTGCCCGGTGCCCGCGTCCAGCACCAGCAGGGTTTCGTGCGGGGCTCCGAGATCGAGCTTGGCCATCACGCGCTTGATTTTCTCGAGTTCGTCCATCAGGCTCATTTGCGTATGCAATCGCCCCGCGGTATCGGCGATCAGCACGTCCACTTCCCGCGCCTGGGCGGATTGCAGGGCATCGAAGATGACCGATGCCGAGTCGGCGCCCTGACCCTGCTTGACGACCGGCACCTCGAGCCGCTCACCCCAGGCTTGCAATTGTTCGACCGCGGCGGCGCGAAAGGTATCACCGGCCGCGAGCATGACCTTGAGTCCCTGGTTCTTGAACTGTTGCGCCAGTTTGCCGACCGTGGTGGTCTTGCCGGCGCCGTTGACGCCGACCATGAGGATGACGAAGGGCTTTTTTGTCGGGTCGATACGCAGCGGTATGGCACAGGGATGGAGAATCTCGGCCATGGTGTGCTTGAGCGTGCCAATCAGGCTTTCGCTATCGCTCAACTGGCGGCGTTTTAGCGAATCGGTCAGTTGTGAGGTGATTTTCTGCGTCGCCTGCATACCGACATCGGCCATCAGCAGCTGGTCTTCGAGCTGTTCCAGCAACTGGTCGTCGACCTGTTTCTTGCCGAGCAGCAAATCCGCGAGGCCGCTGGACAGGTTCTCCCTGGTTTTCGACAGCCGCTGGCGCAGCGAGGCGAACAGCCCGGTCGCTTCCGACGCTTCATTTTTACGGGCAGATTTAAATCCGAACATGGTTTTTCCGGGAATCAGAATTCAGGCACAATATGCTAACAGAAAGCGATTCCGTCTGTGCACATCAAACCCGCATAAAGCACGAGTAACACGGTCACATGAAATCTCAGGTCAGAATTATCGGCGGTAAATGGCGCGGCAGCAAAATCATGGTTGCCGATGCCCGCGGGTTGCGCCCGACGCCTGACCGAATCCGCGAAACGCTGTTCAACTGGCTGGCGCCGAAGTGCACCGGCGCCTGCGTACTCGATTGTTTCGCCGGCAGCGGTGTACTCGGTTTTGAAGCTTTGTCGCGCGGCGCCGCACATGTCGTCGCGTTGGAGCAGCATCGCGCCGCCGTCGCCAGGCTCGAGGCCCAGGCCGAGCGCTTCCAAACCCGCGATATCGAGGTGATTGTCGGTGATGCCTGCCGTTCCATCGAACGCCTGCAGCGGGATTTCGAAATCGTTTTCATCGACCCGCCTTACGCCGAACCGCAGTTGCGCCAGCGGATGTTCAGCAAGCTCGAATCGCAGGGCTGCCTGAAGCCCGGGGCGATCATCTATTTCGAGTGGCCGCGGGGCTTCGACTTTGAATTGCCCTCCTCGGGGCTGAGTTGGCTGAAACAGAAAAACGCGGGCCAGGTTAATTATGCTATAGCCGAATGGCGGCTAAGCGGCTAAAATTCAGCCTTCGATTCGCCCGCTGTTCATTAGCGGGATTCAGAGGTAGCCCATGACAGGTATTGCGATTTATCCCGGCACGTTCGACCCGGTAACCCGGGGTCATATCGACATTTGCCTGCGCGCGCTGAGAATGTTCGACCAGGTCGTGATCGGAGTTGCCAATAGCCTCGCCAAGGAACCGTTCTTCAACATCGACGAACGTCTCGAAATGCTGCAGATAGCGTTTGCCGACGATGCCCGGATCCTGGTGAAACCTTTTTCCGGCCTGCTCATCGACTTTGCGCGCGAATGCGGCGCCGAGGTTATCGTTCGCGGCGTGCGCGCGATCTCGGATTTCGAGTATGAGGTGCAACTGGCGGGTATGAACGAGTCACTGGCACCCGAAATAGAGACCGTTTTTCTGACCGCGGCGCAACGCTACGCGTTCGTATCCTCGAGCCTGGTGCGTGAAATAGCGCGCCTCGATGGCGATGTTTCCGAGTTTCTGCACCCGGAAGTCCTGCAACGCCTGACCGCGAAGCTGGAAGCCTGCAAGTGAGTACAGCTCGGGAGTATTGAGTCATGGCCCTGATGATCACCGATGAATGCATCAACTGCGACGTGTGCGAGCCGGAGTGCCCGAACGATGCGATTTATCCGGGCGAGGAGTTTTACGAAATCGACCCGCTGCTGTGTACCGAGTGTGTCGGCCACTTCGAAACCTCGCAGTGCGTCGAAGTCTGCCCGGTCGACTGTATCCCGTTCAACCCGGAATACTCGGAGACTCAGGAAGAGTTGCTGGAAAAGTACAAAAAGCTGACCGGCAACGATTAGCCCGCAAATTGCGGTAGGCGCTTAAAAAACGTTCTCGCAGAGGCGCAGAGGCGCTGAGGCCGCGGAGGTGCGCAGAGGGATAAGGTGGCTGTCGAGAATTGAATTTGAAATACCCCGGCGCATGCTATACAAAAAGCTCTCGGCGATCCCGGCGTTCCCTGCGCCTCCGCGAGAATTTACCCGGGAAATATCAGCTGGTTGGCCGGGTCAATAGCCGCCGACCGCGCCCTCGCCGCGATTGTCGAAACTCGCTTCGAGATAGTTTTTTTGGTTCAGGCGCACCGCCTTGATCCTGCCGAGATAGGATGGCCTTTGCGGCACGGTCTCGTGGCCGCGTTGCTGTAACCCGGCCAGGACTTCGGGTGAAAACTTGTACTCATCCAGATAAAGCTTGTTCGGTAAGAACTGGTGGTGCACCCTGGGGAATTGCACGGCGCGATCGATATCGAGGCCGGTGACCAGCACGCGATAAATGGTTTGAATCACGCTACTGATTATCCTGGGTCCGCCGGCCGCTCCCAGGGTCATGACGATACGACCATCCCTTTCGATCAGGGTCGGGCTCATCGAACTGAGCGGCCGCTTGCCGGGCTGCACGCGGTTGCCATAGCCCTGCACCAGTCCGAACATATTGGGTTCACCGGGCCGGGTGGTGAAATCGTCCATTTCGTTATTGAGTGAAATCCCGAACTTTTCCGAAACAATCCCGGAACCGTAACTGCCGTTCAGGGTGACGGTCAGGCTGATGGCGTTGCCCTCGGCGTCCAGAATCGAAAACTGGGTAGTTTCACTGGAATCGTCGATCGCCTTGTCCGCCAGCGGCTGCAGCTGAACGGCCCGCGATTTATCGATGGATTGCGCCATTTCATCGAGATAGGCATCCGCAAGAATGGTATCGAACGGGTTGCTGTGATAATCGGGGTCGCCGAGCAGGGCGCGTCCGCGAAAGGCGCGATTCAGAACTTCCGTCATCAAGTGAAGCTCATCCACGCCAAGCGGCGCCTGTTGTTGAATTTTGACCCGCTCAAACAACTCGAAGGCGGCCTTGATGACGGCGCCGCCGCTGCTGGGCGGCGGCATCATGTAAAGCTTGTGGCCGTTGAATTCAGTCTGCAACGGCTGCAGCCAGCGCACCCGGTAGGCGGACAGATCCCCGGTAGTGATAACGCCGCCATTGGCCTGCACCGTCGCGGCGATGTCGCGCGCGACCACGCCCTTGTAAAATCCATCGGCGCCTTGGTCGCGAAACAATTGCAGGGCTTGCGCGAGTGCCGGCTGCCTCAATGTTTCGCCGGGGCGATAATGTTGTGTTGGAGCCTTGAAGAAATGCTTTAAACCGGCGGGATTCAATCGATCTTTCTGGGTCTCGGAATAGCGCGATTCGGTTCCTGAAAACTCGATGCCGTCTAGCGCCAGGGTCATCGCCGTGTCAAACAGGGTCGCCCACTCCAGCTTGCCGTATTTTTGATGCAGCGCCCACAGCCCCGCGGCAACGCCGGGAACGCCGATGGCGGCGCCGCCGTTCCAGGATGCGCCTTTTTCGAGCTCGAGGTAAAATTCCGGGGAGGTAGCGGCCGGCGCCGCTTCCCTGAAGTCGAGCACATCGACGCCCTCGCCCATGCTCAGCAGCGCAAATCCGCCGCCGCCGAGCGACGCGTTGGATGGGTTGGTAACGGCCAGCGTCAGGCCGACGGCGACCGCGACATCGATAAGGTTGCCGCCTTTTGCGGAAGCGGCCTTACCGGCATCGACAGCGTAATCAGAGGGCGCCGATATCATGATCCTGGTGCCTTCGCCGGGCACCGCATGTACGGCGGTGACGAACATCGCCAGGGCGAGGCAAAGAAGGCGGCACGGCGATATTACAGACATGGCGTTATTCTCCAGTGGGAGCGGGGCTCGATGGTAACAAAAGCCGGCCGGGGTGGTCAGGACCTGCTAAAAGTGACTGGCAGATAGTAATCCAAATTCGAATATAGATACACTGCCCATCGGCGAGGCGACGTAAGAGACTTTCCAGAGAGGTTCTCCGCGCCCCTGCGAGAACCTTCGTCATTGCGGACGGCATGTGCTCAGGACTGGCAGCCGGGGCAGTAGAAGGTGGAACGCTGTCCCTGTACCAGGTGTTTGACGGCTTTGCCGCAGACCCGGCAGTTGCCCTTGTTGCCATAGACCTGCAATTCCTGCCCGAAATAACCGGGCCTGCCATCGACCTGGGTAAAATCCTGCAGGGTCGTGCCGCCCTGTGCGATGGCTGCAGCTAGCGTGCTGCGTACCGCGTCGACCAGACTGGCGATACGCGGCCTGCTGATGCGCCCCGCCCTGCGTGTCGGCCGTATGCCGGCTAGAAACAGGGCTTCGCTGGCGTAGATATTGCCAACTCCGACGACGATGTGGCTGTTCATCAACACTATCTTGATTGCCGCGCTGCGCTTGCGGCAGCTGCGATACAGGTAATCGGTATTAAAATCGTCGCCGAGCGGCTCGGGCCCGAGTGACAGTAGCAGGCGATGCTGCAATGGATCCCGCTCACAGTAGAGCAGGGCGCCGAAACGGCGCGGGTCGCGAAACTTGAGCGCCTGCCCGTTACCAAACTGTAACTCGACATGCTCATGGCTGGCGCCAGGGGTACCGATCGGCACCACGCGCATGCTGCCTGACATACCGAGATGCCAGATCAGGCTACACCGGTCGAGATGCATTATCAGGTATTTGCCCCGTCGCGAGATCGCCTCTACGCGACGTCCTGCGAGTTGCGCGACCTCGGGGCTAACGGGCCAGCGCAAACGCGTGTCGCGCAGAATGACCTTGCTGATCCGTTGCCGGCAAAGATGCGGCGCGATGCCGCGGCGGGTTGTTTCGACTTCGGGTAACTCGGGCATCGGCGGGCTAGCTCTCGTGAAATATCCAGACCAGCGCGATACCAACGCCCAGGGAGTCTTTCCTGGAAACCAGTGGGCTATCCTCTATTACCGAGTTGTTGAGATTGTTGTGACGCAAGAAGGCGCCCAGCCGGTAGTTGCCGATGCGTTTACTGGAGCTGAATTCGCTGCGCCAGCCACTGTAGCCAGCCTCTGATTCGTACTCGGGTCGGGATTCGGTCGCTTCGCTGCTGCCGACCGAGTAAAAATAATCGTTATATTCGGTGGAGGCGAATAGTGGCCCGGTATTGAAGCGAAATCTCCAGTCACCAATCCATTTCTCCGGCTTACGCCAGGACAGGCGTGGTTGAAATACCTCGCCAACGTGGTCGAGGTCACGATCCAGGGTATAGGCGAAGCGCAACGGCAGGTCGAACCACCAGGCGCTTTTCTGCATTGGATAAAAACGATAGTTGAGCGAAGGGCCAATTTCAAAAGTTGCCTTCAGATCTTCCATGCCCTCGCGCTCGGGGGTGTTCTCGTCGGTAGGTAGCGAAAGGTCTGCGCTGAGCGTGATCAACAGGTCGCGGGATTCGAGCAGCACGCCCTGTGCGCCATCTTCGATACGCAAGCGTTTACCGCGATACCTGGCGTAAGGTATCGGCAGCAGGTAGCTCGATCGGTTCGCGGAACCGGGAAAGTCGGCCGCATCCAGTGCCAACAAACCAACCCCGAGTTCGAGCTTCGGCAAGGGATCCTGTGCGTTTGCGATACCCGCGAGCATCAGCAAAACCAGACTAACCGGAAATTTCATCACCGTCCCGGGAGATTAAACGATTGTGGTAATCTGACTGGAAATGATACTGCACGCCGATTTGCGGGTTTGCAATCACGATTTCGGGATCGGTGGATATGAGCAGAAACTCCATGATTCTACCATCTGTGAGTTGCAATTCGATGACATGCAGGGAGGCGGCGCCGAGGGTGAAGCGCGTGATCCGCGATGCTTCCAGACCCTGCCAGTTTGCGATCAGTTGCCCGAGTTGTTCCGATGTGAAATGCCGCGCCTGCGTCGAAAGCCAGCCGTTGTCGTCGTCGCGCCGAATATCGAAATCCGGCAGTTGCAATGATTGCGGGACGAAGCGTTGCGGCAGCAGGTGGCGATCGACGGCGCCGGCGAGCCCCTGGGAAATAAAAGGCAGGTGAGCATCGGGCAACAGGTAAATCTTCGATTCGATCATGGTATAGCGGCGCGCGCCGATATTGTTGTTCGTGCCAAACACTAATCGGCTGTCATTGAAGCGTAAAGCGGCCACGGGATGGTGCAGGCCGAGCGGCGCCAGATCGACGTCGGCGGCATTACCGAGCGCGCTCGCCTCGATGTCGACGATACCCAGCAGACGTTCGATATTGGCGCCGTCGGCAGGCCAGTTTATCGGTGCTTCGATCATCCAGGCGCCGTCGCTGCGCTTGAGCTTGAGCAGGCTGTCGCCGCTTTCGATCTCGAGCCTGTCGATGTCTTGCGCCGTGAGTTTGCTAATGCCTGCCGACGCTTCGCTGACGGATTCTTCGTCGACCCTGAGGCCGGCATAGATCAACGCCGCAATCAGTACCAGCAGTACATAGTTGACAATCCAGCGTTTTGATAGCACTAGCGCTTACGCCGTTTCAGCCAGATGCGCAAACCACTGACGAGCAAACCGAGCGGCAACGCGAGCAGGAAGAATATCGCGATGGCAAGCTGCTGTTGTGTCGATAGTTCGAGCCGGGTATCGGGCGCCGGCCGGGGGCTGATCGATATCAGGCGATCGTCATGGCTCAGCCAGTTGACGAGGTTGACGCCGATTTCGAGATTGCTGCCGTTGCCGAGATAGCGATTCGAGAGGAAGTCGGCGTCTCCGATGATGACCACGCGCTGTTCGAACTGCTCGCCGTCACCCTCGTGCTGGCGCGCCAGGCTTATGCCGATCGTCAACGGACCGGAAATCTCGTCATCGTCATCACCCTTGAAGATCTCACCCTGCAGCTCACCCGTTTCACTCCAGCTGTGCGCATCGGATTGCAGGATGTTCTGCCGTTGCCAGCGATCGTCGCCGTAGAATTCCAGGCCCTGTGCCTGCGGGAACAGTGACAGGCTGTTCAGGTTGTGCGTCACGGGATGGCGCGGGTACTCGCCAATCACGGCAAAATCGACGCGATCCAGCCCTAGTAACTGTCCGTTTGGATCGACGATGATGCCTGGGACGAAGCCGACCGCAAGGCTTTCTCCGAGTAATTCCAGACCGTCCGTCACCTGTTCCGGATCGGCAAACCAGAGGAAGTTACCGCCGCCTTCGATGTAATCTCGCAGAATGGTGATTTCCCCGGGCAGCAGCGCCACCCGCGGGCTGGCGAGGACGAGAACATCGGTATTGTCGGCTATGGCGCCGGTCTGGGTCAGGTTCAGGGTTTCGACCGCATATCCTTTACTCGCCAGTTGGGTCGCAAACAGGCTGTAGTCGTGATTGGCTTCGCCGTAGGGGTTGCGTTCGCCGTGACCCTGCAGAAATACCAGCCAGCGCTCGCCCTGGCGCAGCAGGCGCTGCACCGCGTTGCTGAGGTTAGCCTCGCTGACCTGTGCGATTTTTTCGCTGCGGCCCTGGTACTCGAGCAGAACTTCACCGTCGAAACGAATATCGTGCGCGCGCAACAGGTCTGGATGCAGATCCGGATTCAGGCTTTGAAAGCGGATGTTCGGCTGCAACTGGCGGTAGCGCTCGAACAGGGTCTCGAGTAGCTGCTTGCGATTGTTTCGCGGCGTTATGAACAACGTAAGCTGCAGGGGATAATCGACACTTTCGAGCAGGCGCGAGGTTTCCTGCGACAGGCTGTTGCGCTGGTTCGCGCTCATGTCGATGGTGACCGGGTAGCGATTGCTGAGCCAGGCGAGCACCGCCAGCAAGGCGATGAACAACAGCAGGAAGACCCCGGACTGAATGCGAATCTGCAGTCGCGCGAGCGCATTCAGCTTCATAGCAGGCGCTCGCGGTCGAGTTGGCGTATCGTCAGGCCGAGGAATCCCGTGATCAACAGCAGGTAATAGGCGATATCGCTGCTATCGAACACGCCTTCGAGCAGCGACTGGTGGTGCTGCAACAACGACAGGTAGGCGAGCAGGGACTGGCCGCTATCGACTGATGCGCTCAACCAGTCGACGATCCATAGCATCAGCAGGATGCCGAAACTGCCGACCGCGGCGATGGTCTGGTTTTCCGTCAGGCTCGACAGGTAAAGCCCGATCGCGCTGAAAGCGCCCAACAGCAACAACATACCGAGATAAATCGACAGCAGCTTGCCGCCGTCCGGGCTGGTGCCGAGGTAAAGCGATAACGGCATCAGCATCAGCATGCTGACCAGCACCAGCACGAACAGCATCAGCCCGAGGAACTTGCCGAGCACGATTTCGGTCATGCCGAGCGGCGCCGATATCAGCAGCGTCAGGCTGCCGTTGCGTTTTTCATCGGCGATGCTGCGCATCGTCAGCAGCGGCATCACCATCAGCAGAATGATTGCTGCCAGCTGCATCAGCGGTGTCACTACGATGTCGGTGACCCCCGGCGTGTTTTCAAGCTGCATCAACTGCGGCTGCAACTGGAAAAATCTATCCAGGTTGACTAAAAACATCCATCCGAGAATGATCTGGATGACGGCGAGAATAACCCAGGCCAGCGGTGCCTGGAACATGGCGACAAACTCGCGTCTGGCGATGACCCAGATCATTTGGCTGCGATCTCTTCATGCTGGGTCAACTCGATGAACAGGTCTTCCAGCGATTGTTGCTCGGGAATGAGTTCGTACAATCCCCACTGCTGTTCGACCGCGCTTATGACCAGCGAGTCGGGGCTGGCATCGGCTGCGAAAAACAGCCTGAAGCGTCCGTCGCCGAGCGTCTCGGCGTGATCGACGCCGTCAATTGCTGTCAACGCTTCGGCTGCAACAGTTTTGCGCAGGGCGATTCTGACAGAAACTTCATGCCCCTGGTTGAGGGATTCGGTCGAGGCGTTGTAAATGAGTTCGCCGGCGCGAATGATCTGCACCCGGTCGCAGGTGGTCTGTACTTCGGAGAGTATATGGGTCGACAAAATGACGCTGTGCTCGCTGCCGAGCGCGCGAATCAATTCGCGAATTTCGCGGATCTGAATCGGGTCGAGTCCAACCGTGGGTTCGTCGAGGATGACGACCGGGGGATTGTGAATGATCGCCTGGGCGATGCCGACCCGTTGCTGATAGCCCTTGGACAGGTTACCGATCAGGCGCCTGCCGTTCTCCTGCAGCCCGCATTGCGCCTTGACCCTATCGACAGCGGCGGATACTTGTGGGCGCGCTATCCGATGCAGGCGTGCGCAGTAGCGCAGGTACTCGTCGACGCTGGCGTCGCGATACAACGGGGGGTGTTCCGGCAGATATCCGATCTGTCGCTTGGCCTCGCGCGGCGCCTCGATGATATCGTGGCCGGCGATGCTGACTTCGCCCTCGCTGGGCGCGAGGTTGCCGCTGATCACCTGCATGGTGGTCGATTTGCCGGCGCCGTTGGGTCCCAGGAATCCCAGCACCTCACCCGCGTTGAGCGTGAAACTCAGGTGGTTGATTGCACGGTGATTCTGGTAGTAACGCGACAGGTTTTCAACCTGAACTAGTGCCTCTGTCATGGGTTTCCTGGGGATTGGCCTGGCGCTAATCATACCTTACTGGATGCGATATGACAGCCTTCCACAAGGTAATTCGCGGCGCCACAAAAGGGTAGTAAAAAGACACAAAAAAACCGGCCCGGGCCGGTTTTTTGCAACGGTTAAGGTAGCGCGATTACTTGATTTTGGCTTCCTTGTACTCGACGTGCTTGCGTACCACGGGATCGTACTTCTTGAACACCATCTTGTCCGGCGTGTTCTTCTTGTTCTTGTCGGTGGTGTAGTAGTGGCCCGTGCCCGCGGTTGATACCAGTTTGATCAAATCTCTCATGATGTCACTCCTAGCAATTGATGCCGCGTTTGCGCATATCGGCGATGACCTCGTCGATACCGTTTTTATCGATAATGCGCATGCCCTTGGTGGACAGGCGCAGCTTGACCCAGCGATTCTCGGATTCAACCCAGAATTTGTGAGTGTGCAGGTTGGGCAGAAAACGGCGACGCGAACGGTTATTCGCGTGTGACACATTGTTTCCGCTAACAGGCTTCTTACCTGTTACTTGACAGACCCGGGACATGGTGGAACTCCGTTAGGATGGCTAGATTGCTTTGAGGGCGCGAACTCTACCAGAAGCCCCTGCCGGATTCAAGCGGCTTCAGCGCGGAATCTAGACTGTTTTCAATGAATTGAGGTTTCCTTTTGCGACCCTCAGGGGATAAGATTACAGGCTGTAATTTAACCTGGAAACTGGCTCGATGGACATTGTTTTTATTCATGACCTGCAAATTGATACCGTCATCGGAATTTACGACTGGGAGCGCAAAATCCGGCAGACCATCAGCCTCGATATCGAAATGGCGACCGATATCGGTAAGGCCGCGAAAAGCGACAATATCGACGATACGCTGAGTTACAAGACGGTTGCCAAGCGTCTCATCGATTTAGTCGAAAATAGCGAGTTTGAACTGGTCGAGGCACTCGCCGAGGAGATCTGCAGGATCGTGCGCGAGGAATTCGATGTGCCCTGGGTGAAACTGACGCTGCACAAACCCGGCGCGGTGCGGGGTTCGAAGTCGGTCGGTGTCATCATCGAACGCGGTAAGCGGCCCGCGTGATGCCTGGCGTCTATGTCGGCATCGGCAGCAACGCCGACCGTGAAACCCGGATTCGCGAGGCGGTCACCGCGCTGCGACAGCGCTTCGGCAAGATTCAACTGTCACCGGTTTATGACTCGGCGGCGGTCGGCTTCGACGGCAGTAATTTCCTCAATCTGGTCGCCAGTTTCGACAGTCCACTCGACGCCGAAACGGTGGTTTCTGCATTTCATGACATCGAAGACGGTCTCGGCCGCGATCGCAACCTGCCGAAGTTTGCCAGCCGGCCGATCGACCTCGATATCCTGCTGTATGACGACATTATCCTCGATCAGCCCGGAATCCACATTCCGCGCCCGGAAATTCTGGTCAATGCTTTCGTCTTGAAACCCCTGCAGGACATCGCTCCGATGCGCCTGCACCCGCAAACCGGGCAAAGCTACGCCAGTCACTGGCAGGCGATGGCGGCCAATGCGCCGCACCTGGAGGAGATTGCGCTGGACCTTTAGTGTCATCCCCGACCGCATGCGGCCCAGTTAGCGGGGATCTCACAATACTGGAGCCCCTATCTACTGTCGTCCCGGCGAAAGCCGGGCGGTCCGACGTATCGGTCCAGTGTCGAAGAGATTCTCCCAACAGGTTTTCTGGATTCCGGCTTCGCCGGAACGACAAAGGGGCGGTGCTTTGTGAGATCCCTGCTTACGCCGGGAGGTCAGGCGAGGATTTTTTGAAGGGCGGTGAGCAATTGGTCGCACTCGGAGTCACTGCCAACGGTGATGCGCAGGCAGTTGTTGATGCGAGACTTGTCGAAGTAACGCACCAGGATGCCGGCGTTTTTCAGGTCGAGGTAAATCGACTGCGCCGCCCTGTCGGCATGGCGCACGAAGACGAAATTACTGCTCGATGGAAATACCTCAAAGCCGAGCGTGGCGAGGGATTCGCTCAAACGCTCGCGGTTTGCGATGATTTGCTGGCGGCATTGCCGAAAGTAATCCTCGTCGTTGAGCGATACGATCGCGCAGGCGCTGGCGAGGCTGTCGATCGGGTAAGAGTTGAACGAGTTTTTGACGCGTTGCAGTGCCTCGATCAATGCGGGATTGCCAAAGGCGACGCCGAGGCGTAACCCGGCGAGATTGCGAGACTTGGAGAAGGTCTGTACCACCAGCAGATTATCGTATTCGGCAATCAGGCGGGTCGCCGATTCGGCGCCAAAGTCGACATAAGCTTCGTCGATGATCACCACCGATTGACGACTGCGATTAAGCAATTCTTCGATATTTTCGAGATCGAGCGCGATCCCGGTGGGGGCATTCGGATTGGGGATGATGATGCCACCGTTACCCGGATGGTAGTCGTTTACATCGATTCGAAATGACTGGTCGAGCGCAACGGTTTCGAATTCGATGCGGTAAAGGCCGCAATAGACCGGGTAAAAGCTGTAACTGATATCGGGAAACAGGATCGGCGCCGTTTTTTGCAGCAGCGCCTGGAAGGCGTGCGCCAGCACTTCGTCGGAGCCGTTGCCGACGAACACCTGCGCCGGCGTCAGGCCGTGATACCCGGCCAGCGCCCCGACCAGGCGGCGGCTTTCCGGATCGGGATAGCGGCGCAGATCATCGCAGTTGAAATCGGCCAGCGCCCGCGCCACGGCGGGCGAAGGCGGGTAGGGGCTCTCGTTGGTATTGAGCTTGATGTACTGCTGATCCTGCGGTTGTTCGCCGGGCACGTAAGGATCGAGCTCGTTTACGATCTTGCTCCAGAACTTACTCATTTGCATTTGCTCAACATAAAAGGCGCCCGCCGTCGACTCGAACTATTTCGCCCGTAATGTAATCATTGTTCGCTAGAAACAGCACGGTGTCGGCGATGACCTGGGGGCCACCGAGGCGTTTTAGCGGTATCTCGTCGAGCTGCGCCTGTCGCTGAGCGCTGTCGTGGTTCGCTTTCTCCGGCCACAGCATGGCGCCCGGCGCGATGCCATTGACGCGCACCTCGGGCGCCAGCTCCAGCGCCAGCGATTTCACTAGCATTTGATTCGCGGCCTTGGCACTGCAGTAAATGCTGTGTCCGGCGAGCGGTCGCGAGGCGTAGATATCGATCATGTTGATGATGCAGCCTCGGCTCTGTTTCAGGGCAGTGTGGCAAGCCTGTGCCAGGAATAGCGGCGCCCTGTAGTTGCTCGCGATCAAATCGTCCCAGGCTTGCCGGTCGATTTCACCGAAGCGGGTCGGGTAGCAGCTCGATGCGTTGTTGACCAGCAGGTGCAATCCACCAAAGGCACTGCAGGCTTGCTCGGCGAGCCGGTCGATGTCGCTGTCCGCTGCGAGATCGGCCGCGACCGACAGCGCCGAACCGGCGCGTGTCTGATTTAATTCCTGCGCGAGCGCCTGTGCCGCTGCCACGGAGTCGCGGTAATGAATAATGAGATTCGCTCCGTTTTGATGTAGAGTACGGGCGATCTGTGCGCCCAGGCGATTAGCCGCTCCGGTGACCAAGGCGGATTTTTCTGATAACGACATCAAGCAAGCGAAAGTGACAAAACGCCATCATATCATCCTCGCATGCAGACGCTAGCCTGCAACCGCGAATCACCGGTATTTGCCGTAAATGCCTTCTCCGGATAATTCGCAGGGCCTGGATTTGCCCGTGCCGGACGAAGCCGCAATCGCGCACAGCACCCGGCTGGTGAATGCAATTGTCGAGTGCATCGAGCAAAGCGGCGGCGTCATCGGTTTCGACGAGTACATGCACATGGCGCTGTATGAGCCCGGGCTCGGATACTATTCGGCGTCCCTGCCCAAGTTTGGCGCGCAGGGCGATTTTGTTACTGCCCCGGAGATATCCGGGCTATTCGGTTACTGCCTGGCGAGGCAGGTGAGTGACCTGATCGTGCAGGGCTGTGCCGCCGATGTCCTCGAATTCGGCGCCGGTAGCGGCAAGTTGTGCGCGCAGATACTGGAGTCCCTGCCGGCGCTCGCGAGTTACCGCATTCTCGATCTGAGTGCCGACCTCAGGCAACGCCAGCAGCGAAGCTTGCGCGCGCGACTTTCCGCGGAACTGTTTCACAAAATCGAATGGCTGGACCGGCTACCGCGCGAATTCGATGGTATCGTGCTCGCAAACGAAGTGCTCGATGCGATGCCGGTTCACATTCTGTCAAGGCAGGATGACTGGGTTGAACTCGGGGTGGGGTACCGGGCGCAGCGTTTTGCGTGGCTGCCGTTCGAAGCGGAAGCCGCCACGCTCGAAGCGATGCGCCGTATCGAGATGCGTCGTATGGAAAGGGGGCTCGGAGCATTGCCGCGGGATTACAGCAGTGAACTGAACCTGAATTACAGACCCTGGCTTGCGGCGCTGGCGCAGAGTTGCCGGCGTGCAGTGGTGCTGATCATCGACTATGGTTATGAGCAGGCACAGTACTACCATGCCGAACGCAGGCGCGGCACCCTGACCTGTTACTATCAGCATCGGGCTCACGCCGACCCGTTTGTTTACCCGGGCCTGCAGGACATTACCGCCTTTGTTGATTTCGACGCCTGTGCAGATGCCGCCGAAGCGAGCGGCTTCGATATTACGGGTTTGATCGAGCAGGGTCAGTTCCTGCTGGCCAACGGTTTGCTGGACGAGGCGCAGCGGTGCGCCGGGGATAGCGAGCCGATGGCGCAACTGGCGATATCGCAGCAGGTGGCAAAGCTCAGCCTGCCGCAGGAAATGGGAGAGAAGTTCAAGGTGTTGGCGCTACAAAAAAATCTCGAGCTGGAAATGCCTGCATTGCAGCGTGGCCGCGCCTATGGATAATCTGCACGTTTTTATTCTCGCCGTGATCCAGGGCGTGACCGAATTCCTGCCAATTTCGAGTTCGGCGCACCTGGTGTTGCTGCCGCAGATGCTGGGCTGGCCCGACCAGGGACTGGTGTTCGACGTGGCGGTCCATTTCGGTTCGCTGCTTGCCGTGCTGTACTATTTTCGCCTGGAGGTGCTGCGCATGCTGCGAGCCTGGTTGCGTAATATTGGTGGTGGAAAAGCGGATCAGGACAGTTTGCTGGCCTGGTGGGTGATCGTCGCCACGCTACCTGCGATCGTATTCGGTTTCCTGTTACAGGGAGCAATCGAGGATAGCTTGCGATCGCCGTGGGTTATCGCAACGGCGTCCATTGCCTTCGGCGTGCTGTTGTGGCTGGCCGACCTTAAAGGGGGTCGTGAGCGCGACGAATACTCGCTGAAGTTCAATGACGTCTTTCTGATAGGCTGGTTCCAGGTGCTCGCGCTCATTCCCGGCACCTCGCGTTCCGGCATTACGATTACAATAGGATTGTTCCTGGGCCTGACGCGCAAGGCGGCGGCGCGATTTTCATTTCTGCTCGCAATGCCGGTCATTTTTGCCAGCGGGGTACTGCAGGCGATACGCATGTTTACCGAGGTCGGCCCGGTCGGCTGGGGCGAGCTGTCGCTTGGGATATTGTTATCGGCACTCAGTGCCGGGCTCTGCATTCACTACTTTCTGCGCCTGGTGGAACGCACCGGCATGCTGCCCTTTGTAATTTACCGGATTCTGCTCGGGCTGGCGATACTACTGGTGTTGTACTGAGGTTTTTGTCGATGCCACCGTCTGAAGCGACCGCGATATCGAAAGCCAACTCTCTGAAACTGGTCCGCATCTGGTACGCGCTTGGCATGATGATGCTGATTGCGGTCGCGGTGGTATCGTTGCTGCCTGTGCTCGACGTCGGAGTCGGCGGCAGCGATAAGTTCTTGCATCTGCTCACCTATTTCCTGCTGGCGGGCTGGTTCGGCCTGCTGGTTCGCGATCGCGTTATGCTGGGCTGGACTCTCGCGGCTCTGATTGCATACGGCGCGCTGCTCGAGCTGTTACAGGGACAAACCGGGTATCGTTTTGCGGAGTGGGGTGATGTCGTCGCCAACAGCATCGGCGCCCTTGCCGGCGTGACGCTTCACTTTACGCTTTTGCGACGGCTATTTGGTATTCTCGATGATCGTCTCTCGACGATTTTTTCAAGCTGAGCGCTTTTCCTGCCTGATCACACACAGCCTCGCTGCGTGAATCGCCTCACCCATCGCCTTACCGTCGAGTCCCTTTTGCCGGATCGCGCTGATATCCATTTGCCGCAGCTTGTCATTCAGCTTTGCCAGGAACCCGGCCTGCGGGTAACTGTCGTCCTCGCAACCGATACGACCGCGAAGGTCGGCGCGGCAGGCTTCCAGCATTTTCACAAAGCGCGCGGGTTTGCGCAGGCTGTCGGTGCGGGTAAACAGCTTTAACAGGGTCGAGGCTTTCAATTCCATGGCGCGATGCGCCAGCAGGTGAGATTCGGTGGTAATCAACGCCAGTTCGGTATGCGCGCGGGGCACCCGCCAGCGTTTGCAAAAGGTCTTGACCGGTTTCCTGCCGCGCGCTTCGTGGCCGTGGTGACTGGGGAGAATATCGGCCGGCGTGGTCGCCTTGCCAAGGTCATGCATGAGCACCGCAAATCGGATTTCATTGTCGTGAGCGAGCGCGGCGCTCGCCTGTAACGCCATCATCAGGTGTACACCGGTATCGATTTCGGGGTGGTACCTGGTGTTCTGCGGTACTCCGAAAAGCGCGTCGATTTCGGGGAAAAGATGTACCAGAACGCCGCAGTCACGCAGGCTGGTGAAAAAAAAGGAGGGATCGTTTTCGTCTAGCGCGCGCGATAGCTCGGACCACACGCGTTCGGCGACCAGTGCTTCGAGCTCACCGGATTCAGCTATATCGCGGATCAGCGCGCAGGTTTCCCCGGCGATGCGGAAGCCGAGTCGATGCAGGCGGGCCGCGAAGCGGGCGATGCGCAATACCCGCACCGGGTCTTCGGCAAAGGCCGGGGAGACATGGCGCAGGCGGCGCGCCGTGATATCCCGTTGTCCCCCGTAGGGATCGATGACATTGCCCTGATCGTCTTCGGCCATCGCGTTGATGGTCAAATCGCGGCGCAGCAAATCGGCTTCGATGGTGGTCGTCGGGTCGGCGCTTACCTCGAATCCGCGATAGCCGGGCCCGGTTTTACGCTCGCTGCGGGCGAGCGCGTATTCCTGGTGACTTTCGGGGTGCAGGAAAACCGGGAAATTCCTGCCGATGGATTTGTAACCGGCGGCGAGCATCTGTTGTGGTGTCGCGCCGGTGACGACCCAGTCGATATCGTTGGTAGGCAGTCCGAGCAGGCGGTCGCGTACACAACCGCCGACACGGTAACACTTCACGAATCTTCCTCCGGGATTCCGCCTTGCGCGTAGTCCTTGCGGAAACGGTCGTAGTTGCGTTTGTTGCCGAACATGGCAGGTAAACCATTGACGTACTGGCGCAGGCTGGTCTCGCAGAGATCGCCGTCCATGCAGATGTTATCGGTCTGCAGCGAGCGATAGTTGTCCATGGTAAACAGCTTGCCCGGCAGGTTCTGCAGGACCAGGGCCTGCAGGCGCGACATTCCCTTGCCCAGCGGCATGATCCGCACCGGCAGCTTCAGAGTGGTGATGATCAGTTCGAGAATTTGCTGCAGCGTAAAGACCTCGGGCCCGCAGACCGTGTAGCGCTTCGAATAGCTGTCTCGATCATCGATGCTGGCGGCGATTTTTGCGACCAGGTCGCCGACGTAGACCGGCGCCAGCTTGCTGTCGGGGCATGCCAGCGGGAAATAGCCGGCGTACCAGCGCAGTATGCCGGCGAAACGGTTGATGAAGTCGTCATCCTTGCCGAACACCACCGACGGCTGAAAGCTGGTGACGTCGAGACCGCGCTGGCCGAAGGTGTGCAACAGGTTCTCGGCTTCGCCCTTGGAACGCAGGTACAGGCTGCTGCCGGTGGCCTGGTCGGCGCCGAGTGCGCTGACGTGTAACAGGCGTCTGATTCCGGCTTCGCCGCAGGATTCTACTACCGACTTGATGAAGTCGACGTGGTAACGGCGGAAATCGCCCTTACGCCTTTCATGCAGGATTCCGACCAGGTTGATAGCGGCCTGCTGGCCAACGCACAACGCCTTCAGGCCGGCCGGGTCGACAATATTGGCTTCGAGCAGGCGGATATTGGGATGCACCAGTAACGCGCGGTGGCGATGCGGGCGCCGGCTTGGCACGGTGACGCGCCAGCCGCGGTTGGCGAGGGTGAAAGCGAGTTGCGTACCGATAAAGCCGCTGCCGCCCAGAAGTAAGAGGTTTCTTTGTCTGTTCATACCGCCTTCTTGTTGTTCTGGTGGCGCCGACGCGGCGCCCGCCGGCTCTTACCCGGCCGACCGCCGGAGCGGTTACCCGGGCGCTGTGATTTCCCGCCGCCACCGCTTTTAAGCCGCCCGTCTTTCATTCTTACCGGGCGATTCGGCTTTATCAGCAATTCGTTACTGATCGAGACCGTCGGTATGGCGCTGCGCGTGTAGGATTCGATATCGATCAGGTTCATCGCGTACTGCTCGCAGGCGAAACTGATCGCGTTGCCCGACTTGCCGGCGCGGGCGGTACGCCCGATGCGATGCACGTAATCTTCACCCATTTCGGGTAAATCGTAATTGAATATGTGGGTGACGTCCGGAATGTGCAGGCCGCGAGAGGCGACATCGGTGGCGACCAGGATCGAAAATTCACCATCGTGAAATCGCTTCAACAGCGATTCGCGTTTGTTTTGATGGATATCGCCGGAAATGATCGCCGCCGGCAGGTCGTTTCCCTGCAGGTACTCCCAGATACGGATGGTGGCGTACTTGGTGTTGGCGAAAATGATACTGCGCTGCGGTTGCAGGGTTTTCAGCAAACCCAGCAGCAGGGGTATTTTTTCATGGTTGGCCGGGTGATAGACGCTCTGCTCGATGCGGTCCACGGCGGGCGTGTCGGCGTTGATCTTGATCAACTTCGGCTCGTTCATGTGTTCGTAGGCCAGTTCCATGACCTTTTGCGCCATGGTCGCCGAAAACAGCATGTTGAGGCGCTGCTCGGGTGGCGGCAGGCGTCGCAGCATGTAGCGCACATCCGCAATAAAGCCCATGTCAAACATTCGATCCGCCTCGTCCAGAATCATGACCTCGATGGATTTGAGGTTGTACAGGTGCTGCTTGAAGAAATCGATGATGCGCCCCGGGGTGCCGATGAGGATATCGATTGGTTCGTCAAACTGGCGTTTCTGTTGCTCGTAAGCCTTGCCGCCATAGCAGATCGCGAGTCTTAGCGGCAGATCGGCCAGCAGCATTACCGCATCCTTGTGAATCTGTATCGCCAGTTCGCGCGTCGGCGCCAGTATCAGCACCCTCGGTTTCCCGGGAGTCGTGGCTGGCGCGTCGGAATGCAGAATGCGCTGCGCGCAGGCAAGCAGGAACGCCAATGTCTTGCCGGTTCCCGTCTGCGCCTGGCCGGAAACGTCCTTCCCTTGCAGCAGCAGTGGCAAGGCCTGGGCCTGAATCGGGGTGCATTGGTGAAAATCGAGCTTGTCCAGCGCACTCAGCAAGCGCTGATCGAGCTCGAGTGAGCTGAAGCGTTGCTCGGTTAAATGTTGTTGGCCCATGCTATTGCAAATTCTCTCAGTTTAGATGTTGTGGGCGGCTATGGTAGCAAATTGAATCAAAACCTGCGCTGCCATTTGAAAATGTGGAATTCCGCCCCCACATCAAGAACTCGTGACCGCGTATCCGCTACGGGTCCGCCATTATTGACAGTTAATTCTGATGCGACTAAATTGTCGGTCTACTTGATGAAGCCATGGGGCTGGAGACACGTGTGAGTGATAAAATCGTTTACCTTTCAGATGATAGTTTCGAATCTGATGTATTGCAGTCGAGAAATCCTGTACTTGTCGACTACTGGGCGGAATGGTGTGGCCCCTGCAAGATGATTGCACCCATACTCGAAGAAATCGCCGATGAGTATGACGGTCGACTCACCGTAGCCAAGCTCAACATCGACGACAATTCCAATACGCCTCCCAAGTATGGAATCCGCGGCATTCCGACACTGATGTTGTTCAAGGGCGGTGCGGTCGAGGCGACCAAGGTTGGCGCATTGTCGAAGTCCCAGTTAACCGCATTTCTCGACAGCAATATCTAGCCCGCATATCTCACCGATTTCCTCGGCAATCGCTCCTGCATTGCTCTACCTCCGGGACGCCGGACCGCTGCATCCATGCGCTCGAGCGGACGCCGCAAAACGGATAAAAAATGGGTCGTTGATTGAGGTAGACGACCCTGAATTACTGTGCTAACCTCATTTGAGTCGTCGCCGAATCTCCTCGGCGCTCCCGAACAAAAACCATATAACATTTCCCGATACTACCCACAGGCCGTTCTTACGTCTTTGACCCCCAACCCTGCCATAGTGCCTCCCGAATATGAATCTTAACGAGCTGAAGCAACATTCCGTCCCCGACCTGATCGAGACCCTGAAATCGATGGGTGGTGATCACTCGGCGCGCATGCGCCGCCAGGACATCATCTTTAGCATCCTCAAGTCCCAGGCCAAGAAAGGCGAGGATATCTTCAGCGAGGGTGTGCTCGAAATTCTGCAGGACGGGTTTGGTTTCCTGCGTTCCGCGGACAGCTCTTATCTCGCGGGCCCGGACGATATATACGTATCGCCTAGCCAGATACGTCGTTTCAACCTGCGCACCGGTGATACCGTCAGCGGCAAGATCAGGCCGCCCAAGGATAACGAGCGTTACTTTGCGCTGCTCAAGGTCGACCAGATCAATTTCGACCTGCCGGAGAACGTCAAGCACAAGGTGTTGTTTGAAAACCTGACGCCCCTGCATCCGAACAGCTGCATGAGTCTCGAGCGCGGCAACGGCAGCACCGAGGATATCACCGCGCGCATCATCGACATGGTGTCGCCCATCGGTAAGGGCCAACGCGGCCTGGTGGTTTCGCCGCCGAAAGCGGGTAAGACCCTGATGCTGCAAAATATCGCGCAGAGCATCGCCAGCAACCATCCGGAATGCTACCTGATCGTACTACTGATCGACGAGCGCCCGGAAGAGGTGACCGAGATGGAGCGCATGGTCAAGGGCGAAGTGGTTGCCTCGACCTTCGATGAACCCGCCAGTCGCCACGTTCAGGTTGCCGAAATGGTTATCGAAAAAGCCAAGCGACTGGTCGAGCACAAGCGCGACGTCGTCATATTGCTGGATTCGATTACGCGCCTGGCGCGCGCCTATAACACCACCATCCCATCCTCGGGTAAGGTGCTGACCGGTGGTGTCGACGCGCATGCGCTGCATCGCCCGAAGCGCTTCTTCGGCGCCGCGCGCAACATCGAGGAAGGCGGCAGCCTGACCATCCTGGCGACCGCGTTGATCGAGACCGGCTCGAAGATGGACGAAGTCATTTACGAGGAATTCAAGGGCACCGGCAACATGGAGATTCATCTCGATCGCCGCATCGCCGAAAAACGCGTCTTCCCGTCGATCAACATCAATCGCTCCGGCACCCGCCGCGAAGAGTTGCTGATCAACCCGGATGAGTTGCAAAAGGTCTGGATCTTGCGCAAGTTCCTGCACTCGATGGATGAGATCGAGGCGATGGAATTCGTCCTCGGCCGCATGCAATCCAGCAAAACCAACCTAGAGTTCTTCGACCAGATGAAGAAGTAGGGTCCGCGTGGCCCGGGTTCAGTCGTTTGCACCGGTTATCGGCGAACGCCCCCGAATCCTGATTCTAGGCAGCATGCCGGGCGTGGCCTCGCTCGAGGCCGTGCAATACTACGCGCATCCGCGCAACGTCTTCTGGCCGATCATGGGCGAAATATTTTACATCGACGCCAGCGCCGACTATGCACAGCGTATCGCGCAGATCAGCCAACAGCCGGTGGTGCTGTGGGACACGCTGAAAAGCTGTTATCGGCCCGGTAGTCTCGATTCGGCGATTACGCGAGATTCCGTGGAAGCCAACGCAATTCCCGAACTACTGGAAGAATTTACCGAGATCAAGGCGGTGGCCTGTAACGGCGCGACTTCGGCAAACTACTTCCGCAAGCTGGTGTTGCCGCGGATACCACCCGCGATCGAATTACTGCAAATGCCCTCTACCAGTCCGGCCAATGCCGGCATGAACTTCGACCAGAAGCTCGCCGCCTGGCGTCCCCTGCTGGAATTTATCGACTAGCCCGCAGGCGCTTTCCCTGGAGAGGTTCTCGCAGAGGCGCCGAGGTGCAGGGAACGCTGAGGATGTTTTGCGGGGTGGGTGCCCCGGCATCTCTGTTTCAAATTTCGACGATTTCTCTATCCCCTCCGCGTCTCTGGTGTGTCAGGTTAAGCCTGGCCTTTCCTGCAATCTGAAAGGAGGTTGCCATGTAAATTGCTGATTAAACATGTAGCTGCGGCCTGTCGTGTGGAGGTAACAAAGCACGGGGAGCGAGGCCGGTCAGGGCGGGAAGCCCGGCGAAGGCGGGAGACCGCCGGACAGCGAAGCTGTGAGCCGTAAGCCGCAAGGTTGAACCGGTTTCGGCCTCGAAACGCAATTTGTGGGTGGCTAATCTGCCAGAGATGACGAAGCCAGCACGATCCGTGACCGGGTGATCCAGACGGCGGCAAAGCTGGTACTGGAGCCGATCTTTGAGGCAGACTTTATGGATGTCTCCTATGGCTATCGACCCAAGCGATCAGCGCATGATGCGCTGAGAGCGATCTGGGGGGG
>JAAEPH010000173.1 GCA_024232855.1 Gammaproteobacteria bacterium | reverse complement strand
TGTCCGATCCAAACGATTTTGTCATCGAAGACTTTGAAAAATATCTGCCATCCTATGACGCCGGTGCTTCCTTCATTGCTTCCCCGATTTACGATGGCAACAGCCTGGCCGGTGTACTGGTTTTTCAGATGCCGGTCGGCAAAATCAATGGAATCATGCAACTCACCGAGGGTATGGGTGAAAGCGGTGAAAGCTACCTGGTCGGGGATGATTTTCTGATGCGCTCGCAGTCACGATTCGTTGAAGAGAACACCATCATCTCGCAGCGCGTCGATAGTGAAACAGTAAAGTTGGCGGTTGATGGCAAAAGCGGCTCCAAAATTATCGACGATTATCGCGGTATTTCTGTTTTGTCCGCGTACGATCCGCTCGACCTGGCCGGATTGAACTGGGTCATGATCAGTGAAATCGACGAGTCGGAGGCGTTTGCGGGATTGGTGCACATTCAGTACGGATTTATGATCGCCGTTTTCGTTTCGATTGCTTTTATCGCAATACTGGCATTTGCTGTGATCAGACGCATTGTTGGTGCACTCAATTCCGGCCTCGACGTGGCGCAGAAGATCAGCCAGGGCGACTTCAGTTCGGTGATCGAGATAAAGAGCAACGATGAAACGGGCCAATTGCTGCAATCGCTGCAAGTGATGCAGGATAACCTGAAGGAGCGTATCGAGGCCGATGCGCTTGTCGCACAGGTCAACGGGCGCATCAAGACGGCGCTGGACAGCGTCGGGGCCAACGTGATGCTGGCCGACGTCGATATGAACATCATCTAT
>JAAEPH010000172.1 GCA_024232855.1 Gammaproteobacteria bacterium | reverse complement strand
CATCCTTCACCCGATAGAGCTGGAGAAGGTACCGCGAATTGGTCATTTGAGAATTAGTGCAGGATTTGTGGAAATGGGGATCGGGCCATGGTTAATAGCTGCGGTTAAAAAATTGTGCCGGGTGGGTCGGTTTTCTCCAAACAAACGCTGAAACGCGCCAGACAAACACTGCAAACGGCCAGGACATACAATCAGCAACCACAAAAACCCCCGCACAGTGGCCGGATCTGGGAATTAACTCCGATTGAAGACTAAGCGGCTTTCCTGCGTTTACCGAACCCAACCAGTCCAATCAGTGCCGAGCCGAATAGCCAGGCAGCTGCGCGGACGGGGACAGGGTTTCCAGTGACCCTTCCCGGGAAAGGCACTTTCGCACAGCGCGGTTTCCGCCATCGTCGTCAGCGCGGCGTTGTGCGAACTGATCTCCGTTATCGGACGTTACCGCGGTAACGTCATTTGCTGCGTCTTCATGTTCCTCTGTGCATTGCGTGCACAGATCGCTGATTTCCCGTTCGAGCGCGTCGGCGCAGTAGAAAGTCGGCGAGATATTCGGACTAGTTACCCTCGATGATGCAGAGATCACGTTCAGCGGAGGCTAGCGCAAACTTGAGCGCTTCCTGGTAGGCGGGCGAATGATAGCAGCGTTCGGCGTCCTCGACGCTGGCGAAGCGCACGATGACATTGCGCTCGCGCTCATTGCCTTCCAGCCAGACGGTGCGCGTGGCGCGCGCCAGGAATTCACCGCCGTGGGCGGCGATCGCGTCGGTGGCCCGCTTCGCGTATTCACCGTAGACCTCGGGGTCGTTGACCGCCACGTGCGCAATCCAGTAACCAGCCATATCTGTCTCCTTAAAATCAGTTGCGGGATTGTTATCTTAGTGACGATGGGGTATGAAGGGAATCGATTTGTACGGAGATTGAAGTGATATCGCATGACTACGTAGACCCGCTACCGATCGGTCGCTGGCGATTGCCGGGCACCGGGCAGTCGAGTTTGTCAGTGGCATGAACCAGGCGAAGATCAAGCGCCACCTCGACAAGCTCGCCATGCTCGATGATGACCTCCGCCGTGGGTTGCAGCTGGTGCAATATCCCAAACCCCGCATTCGTGAGCAGGGCTTCGAGACCCTGCTGTCGGCGATCGTTTCACAGCAGATCTCGACCGGGGCCGCGGCGGCGATCATGGGTCGCGTGCGCGAACTGTTGCCGGACATGAAGGCCGAGGCGGTGCTGCGCCTGCCCGCGGGTGCGCTGCGCGCGGCCGGGCTTTCCCTGCGCAAGGTCGAGTACGTCGAAGGGCTGGCGCGGGCGATGGCGGACAGGCGTTTCGACCCGACTGAGTTCCCGGCGATGGATGACCAGGCGGTTATCGACGCGATTACCGCATTGCGGGGCTTCGGCGCCTGGAGCGCCGAGATATACCTGATGTTTTCGTTGCAGCGCAGCGATATCTTTCCAGCCGGCGATCTCGCCCTGCGCATCGCGCTGCAAAAGCTGAAAGGAATTGCGGATCCGCTCAGCGAAAAACAGGCGCGCGATATCGTTGATGCCTGGTCGCCCTATCGCAGCGCCGGTAGCCTGTTTCTATGGCACTACTATCGCGGAGCGCCGACCTGAGGAAATAAGGTGACAGTTAACCTAATTATATGGATGACGAGATAAGTTAACTGCCACCTTAATTGACGGTACGCGGCCTGGTGAACTGATGGAAACGCAGGCTCAACAGGCAGGCGGCGACGGCGAGACCGGCGGCGAGTCCCCACCACAGTCCGGCGCCGCCCATGTCGTAGTAGAACGCGAGCACCGAGCCGCCGCCGATACCGAGCACCCAGTAGCCGAAGCCGGCAATCCACAGCGGCACGAAGTTGTCCTTCATGCCGCGCAGGGCGCGTGCCGCGGTCGCCTGCAGGCCATCGAAAACCATGAACAGTGCGGCGATGAGCAAAAACTGGGTCGTCAACGCCGCAACCCGGTCGAAGCCGGGGTCTTCGGGCGTTATAAACACACGAATGATCTCGTCGGCGTAGGTGACCGGCACGATGATCATCGATGCCGTAATCGCGATGACCAGCCCCATGCCGAGAAATCCGGCGCGGCGCGCGTCCGGCATGCTGTTGCGGCCGATGGCGTGCGCGACGCGGATCATGGTGGCCTCGGCGAGGCCGAAGGCGATGACGAAGGGTATGCCGAGCCAGGCGGCGGTGATTTCGTAGGCGGCCAGAGTTTTGGCGCCGATGACCCCGGAGAGGATGGATGTCGCTACAAACAGGCCTGCTTCGAGGAAGGCGAGCCCCGCAATCGGCAGACCCAGCCACAGGATTTCGCGGCACAGGGGCCAGCGCAGGCGCCATTTTTCCTTGAACACGCCGTAGCCGCGGAACATTGGCTTGCGATAAACATGCAGCGCCAGCGCGAGGAACATGAACCAGGAAACGATCGTGGTCGCCAGGCCCGCGCCGAACAGGCCCAGCGGCGCGAGGCCGAAGCCGCCGTATACCAACCAGACGGTCAAGCCGTAGTTCAACGCCACGGCGGCGATACTGATCATCAGTATCGACACGGTCTGCGACAGCACCGCGACGAAATTGCGGAACACGCCGAACCACAGCACCGGCAGCACCGCGCCGGTTATTCCGCGCAGGTATCCACGTGCCAGTTCGATTACCCTCGGATCCTGTTCGGTGGCGATCAGCGCCAGGTCGAGGTTCCAGACTATCGCCATGGCCGGGATCGCGAGGCCCGTGGCGACAATAAGCCCCTGTTTTACCGAGTCGCCCAGCTCCCGTTTCTCACCGGCGCCATAGGCCTGCGCGGCGAGAACGCCGACAATCGAGAGCAGCGCCAGCAGGACGATTATTACTTCGAATGTCAGGTCACCCGCAATTCCCACGGCCGCCAGCGAGTGGTAGCCGAGTTTGCCGACCACCATCTTGGTGGTCAGGAACATCGCGAACTCGGCCAGGTAGGCCGCCGAAAGAGGGATCGCGATGACGAAGAACTGCTTGAGTTCGTCCTGTAGCCGGGTATCGATCTGTAACATGTGAATGACTTTTTTTTGCAGGCGCTAATGTAATCGATTCGCTGCGCTAGTGACAGCAAATCACGGGGCTACCCCGGTATTAAGACCCATTTCGACATGAATTCGGGGCTGAAAGTTTTGACAATACCATCCACCCTATCAATAATAGCGTTCGTCAGGAAATATCGATGGCAGTTCCGCAAGCGCCGAGACGCTGTCTGCGCAAAACAATAATAGTCGGCACAACTACTTCGAAGGAGAAAATCATGAAAGTATTAAGTAAAGTTGCTCTCGCATCCGTGGTGGCGGCGTCGTTGGGCAGTGGCAGTGTACTGGCTGCCGACCAGCAGTTTGTATCTATTGGTACCGGTGGTGTCACCGGTGTTTACTATCCAACGGGTGGTGCCATCTGCCGCCTGATAAACAAAGGCCGGAAAAAACACGGCATCCGTTGCTCATCTGAATCTACCGGTGGGTCGGTTTACAACATCAATACTATACGCGCGGGTGAGTTGGAATTCGGTATCGCTCAATCAGATTGGCAGTATCACGCCTATCGCGGAACCTCTAAATTCGAGAGCAATGGAAAGTTCGAGAAGCTTCGGGCTCTATTTTCAATTGCCGCGGAACCGGTGACCATAATCGCGCGCGATGAATCCAAGATAATGAATTTAACGGATGTCAAAGGCAAACGGTTTAACGTTGGCAACCCTGGTTCAGGTACGCTTGCCACCTGGGGTGTGGTTGAGTCCTCATTAGGATGGAAGCGATCTGATCTGGCGTTAGCGGCAGGTATGAAATCCTCGGAAATGGGAGCGGGCTTGTGTGATGACAAGTTTGACGCATTCTTCTTTCTGGTTGGACATCCTTCTGCACTGACGACAGAAACGATAGCGTCTTGTAGCTCACATCTTGTGGAGGCAAAAGGTCCGGAGATTGATAAGCTGTTAAAGGCCAATCCCTACTACGGCAAAATCAAGATTCCCGCTGGCATGTACAATAACGACAAAGATATAGAAAGCTTTGGTGTTCTAGCCACTATGAACACCTCGACTGATGTGTCTGATGAAGTTGTCTACACAGTTGTTAAATCTGTATTTGATAACTTCGAAGCGTTCAAGAAATTGCATCCTGCTTTCAAAAATTTAACCGAAAAAGGCATGGTCAGCGATGGAATTTCCATTCCCTTGCATGATGGCGCCATTAAATACTACAAAGAAAAAGGCTGGATGTAAGTCCTGTCGCCGGGTGGGAAGGTGTTCGCAATTCACCTTCCCACTCATTTATAAGGCGTAGTAACAACGATTAATTTAATGCATACAACGCGGATAAACCGCGATGTATTTGCAAATATGAGCATCACGAACGGAAATGTATTCCAGTCGATCGCCAAGGGTGCGCAGGGGGAGGAAATATAGTGGCTGACAATGAAACCGTGTCAGAAGCCGACGAACTGGTCGCACAGGTTGAATCCGGGGCGCGTAATCCGCAAGGTTGGGCGAGAAACCTGATCCCCATCATCTGCTTTATCTGGGCACTTTATCAGCTCTATATATCGTCACCACTTCCCTATATGCTCACCACGTTAACGCAAATCGATTTTTTCCAGTTTATCGGCAATTTAGCGATATCCAGGAAAATTCATCTCATGTTTGCATTGGTTCTGGCCACGCTGGCATTTCCGATGTTCAAGTCGAGCGCAAGAGACAGAATTCCGATATATGACTGGTGCATGGTCGCACTGGGATTTACTGCAATCTTCTATATGGTTGTAATGGATGCAAATATTGCTAACCGGGCCGGTGACTTTCTTCACGCGAATATTTCGTATGACATGACCATAGCAGTGATCGGTATCCTGATGCTGGTTGTCGCAATCTATAGAACGCTCGGTCTTCCATTGATTTTGGTCGCGGGCGTACTCGCCGGTTATGTATTCATCGGTGGGGGCAACTGGGGTGGCGCTTCCTTCATTAAGGGGACCTGGCATTTCTGGATGCAGGAAGAAGGCGTGTTCGGTAAACCGCTTGCAGTTTCGGCGCAAATGATTTTTCTGTTCGTGCTATTCGGCTCCATCCTGGAAAAGGCCGGCGCGGGTGGTTATTTCATAAAAATAGCTTTCGCATTGCTTGGTCACTTCAAAGGTGGGCCTGCCAAGGCAGCGGTTATTGCTTCGGCCTTGAGTGGGCTTTATTCCGGCTCATCTATCGCCAACGTGGTAACCACCGGAACCTTCACAATACCTCTGATGAAGCGAACCGGGTTTAGCCCGGAAAAAGCCGGTGCAGTCGAGGTGGCGTCATCTACCAACGGCCAGCTAACACCTCCGGTCATGGGGGCGGCGGCATTCCTGATTGCAGAATTCACCGGGGTTGAATACACCACGCTGTTGAAGCACGCGTTGGTCCCAGCCCTGGTTTCCTATATCGCGTTGGTATACATCGTGCATCTAGAGGCTTGCAAACTGGATTTGAAGGGCATGCTCAAACCGTATTCAAATAAAACATTTGCGCAGAAAGCATTGGGCTTTCTCACCGGAGCCTTTGTCACTATTGGCTTATTCGTAGGCATCTATTATTTTCTGGCGTTTATAAACTCATCTTTCCCGGGAATCTCGCTGTTTACTGTTATTGTTGTTTCAGGCGTCAGCTACCTGGTATTGGCTTACCTGGCATCCAGGCGCGCGGATCTCGAAATGGATGATCCCGAATCTCCCATGGTTGAGTTGCCGGTGGCAAGTGACACTGCCTGGACCGGTCTTTATTTCATTCTGCCGATCGTGATTCTGTTGTGGTGTATTCTGCCCACCCCAGACCGATTGTCTCCGGCCACCGCGGCATTTTTCGCCTGTATGGCGATGAGTTTCATCGCCATCACCCAGCATATTGTCAAGGGTTTTTTCCGTGGTGATTCAGATGTGCGCAATAATTTCAGGCGCGGATTGATGGAATGGATGGATGGCATGATTTCCGGCTCTCGAAATATGATTTCAATTGGCATTGCGACTGCTGCGGCGGGTGTCATCGTGGGCGCGATATCGCTCACCGGCGCCCATGCGATGGTAGGTGAACTGGTTGAATTCCTGTCCGGTGGTAACCTGTTGCTGATGCTGGTGTTAGTCGCCATTATGAGTCTTATTCTTGGCATGGGTCTACCGACCACGGCTAACTACCTGGTGGTCTCAAGCCTGATGGCACCTGTTATTATTACGCTGGGTGCCAAATCCGGTTTGATTGTTCCGCTGGTTGCTGTCCATTTGTTTGTATTCTATTTCGGCATTCTTGCCGACGATACGCCACCGGTGGGACTTGCCGCCTATGCCGCGGCCGCCATCTCCAAGGGAGATCCGATTCAGACCGGCATACAGGGTTTCATGTACGATATACGTACGGCACTGCTGCCATTCCTGTTCCTGTTCAATACCGATCTATTATTGATTAATGTCGGACCGGTAAAAGCAGTTTTCGTATTTGTGATAGCGACGATAGCAATGATGTTGTTTGCAGCGGCCACGCAGGGCTGGTTTTTTACCAGGAGCAAGGTTTGGGAAACTGTGTCGTTGTTGGTGATCGCACTGATGCTATTCCGGCCAGGCTTGTTTCTGGACGCAATCTCGCCACCTTATGAGGAAAAACCGGGTTCCGAAGCCATGATGATTTTTGCGGATCAGCCTGCCGATGCTTCCATCCGGGTCAGAATTGCAGGACCGGATTTTGATGATTTCGATAAAGAAAATTTCACCAATGTCATTCTGAACCTGGGTGGGGAAGGCGATGGGGAAACCCGTTTCACCAATGCCGGGATTATGATTCTGGAAGAGGAAGGCAAGATACTGGTTGATGGCTTGACCTGGGACTCCAAGCTTAAGCACCTCGACAGGTTGTTTACCATGGGTGACCTGGACAATCCGGTGTATATAGACAAGGTTTTGCTGAAAAGAGATCGGCCGGCTAAAGAACTTTTCTATATACCCGCCTTGTTGCTACTCGGACTTATCGTCGTCCTGCAAAGGAGGCGTCATCGTGGATTTCAAGCTCAACGCGACGCCGCAGCTGCGTAATTGATAACGGGGGAGCTAGAGATGTATAAATCGATTCTTTTGCCGATTGACCTGGGTCATAAAAGTTCATGGGAAAAGGCGATACCAGTTGCTGTGGCTCTGGCCAAACAACAAGGCGCTAAAATTCATTTACTGACCATTATCCCGGATTACGGGATGCCTGTTGTTGGTAGCTACTTCCCTAAGGACTTCGAAGAAAAAGCGCGGTCTTCATCGGAAGCGGAATTGAATAAATTGATGGCGGAACATATTCCAGGCGATATTTCGGCTGAAGCCCATGTGGGGAGAGGAACGATTTACAAAGAGATAATGACGGCTGCGGATAGGCAGGGCTGTGACCTAATTGTGTTAGCTTCCCAAAGACCAGAAATGTCTGATTATCTACTGGGTCCCAATGCCGCGCGAGTTGTACGCCATGCCAGCCAGTCTGTATTTGTGGTTCGCTAAAGGGCCGATATAAGGCAGGAATAGGGAACCACGTTTTTCAGATTTTAATGCCCGTAAATCCAGCGCGCTATACACTAATGGGTGGAGTAATATAAGACCGCCGTGACGCCCCTGATCGTTGGTCTGGTGCTATTTGCGGCGCTATTGCATGCCAGCTGGAATGCAATGGCGAAGTCAGGGGGTTCGCCGCAGTTCAGCATCGCGTCGTATCGCCTGGTATGCGGAGCTTGCTGTCTGCCGCTGCTGTTCTTTTTTCCGCTTCCGTTAGCCGCGAGCTGGCCCATGCTGCTGGCCTCGGTGCTGATTCATACGATTTACTATTACACGCTGTCGATGTCCTATCGAAGCGGGGACCTGTCGCAGGTCTACCCGTTGTTTCGCGGTCTCGCGCCGGTTCTGGTCGTGTTCGGCGCGGCCTGGCTGGCTAGCGAATACCTGGCCCCGGGCGCAATGCTCGGCATCGGCCTTGTCAGCGCAGGTCTGATCAGCATCACGTTTTCCGGCGGCGCCGTCGGCAAGATCCCGGGTCCGGCGTTGCGCTGGGGGCTGGCAACCTCGGTATTGATAGCCGCCTACACCGTTGCCGACGGCATGGGAGTGCGCGCCGCCGGAAATCCTTACAGTTATATTCTCTGGTTGTTCGTGTTCGAGCCGGTTCCCATCGGCCTGTGGTTGCTGGCGCGGGATCGAGGCAGGTGGTTTGCCTACATGCGCTCCAGGCCGGGCAAGATTAGCGCCGGGGCCCTCGCGGCGGCCACAGCCTATGCGCTGGTTATCTACGCGATGAGCGTCGCGCCGATGGGAATGGTTTCGTCGCTGCGCGAAACCAGTGTAATATTCGCGGCTCTGATCGGTAGCCTGCTGTTTCGCGAACCTTTCGGGCGGCAACGCATCATCGCGGCGGTCCTGGTATGCCTCGGCGTCGTGTTGATAAAAATTCTAAGTTAATCTTCTGGATAACAAGTCATGTCACTGGTAAAAGATTTTCCCCGCGTCCACCTGAGTCACACACCGACGCCGCTGGAGTTACTTAGAAATGTCAGCGCCGAGTTTGACACCAATGTCTGGATCAAGCGCGACGATTGCACCGGGTTGGCGTTTGGCGGTAACAAGAGTCGACAGCTGGAATTCTATATCGGTCAGGCGGTCGCGGAGGGCGCCGATACCTTGCTGACGACGGGCGCCGTGCAATCCAATCACGTGCGCACGACGGTGGCCGCGGCGCGCAAGATAGGGCTCGACGTCGAAGTGCAACTCGAGCATCGTGTCGAGCGCGAGCAACCCGAGTATCATCATTCCGGCAACCCGTACCTGGTGCGTTTGATGGGCGCCCGCATTCACTATTACCCCGTGGGCGAAGACGAGGATGGCGCCGACAAGGCATTGGAGCAGCGCGCTGCAGAACTGGAAAAAGAAGGGCGCAAGGCCTTTGTGATTCCGTTGTCGAATGCGCACACGCCCTACGGCGCCTTCGGCTATGTCGAGGGCGCCGAGGAGTTGATGGCGCAACTGCAAGCCCTGCAGATCGAGCCCGCCCGTTTCATCGTGCCGACCGGCTCGGCCTCGACCCACAGCGGTTTCCTGATCGGCATGCGCGCCTGCGGCAGCGACGCGCCGGTACATGGCGTTTGCGTGCGCCGTGATGCGCAAAGCCAGCGCCAGCGGGTCGGCAAGAAGGTCAAATCAGTTATTGCGATGATCGGCTGCGACCTGAATATTCCGGACTCGGAAATCATCTGTGACGATAGCCAGCTGGCGCCCGGATACGGCTTACCCAACGATGACACCGTCGCCGCAATCAAGTACATGGCGCGTCAGGAAGGTATATTGCTCGACCCGACCTACTCGGGTAAAACCTTCGCGCTATTGCTGGATATGTTGCGGCGTGGCGACTTTAACCGTGATCAACACGTTGTTTTCCTGCATACCGGCGGCGCTGTCTCCCTGTTCGGCTACCCTGAGTTGGTCGAAACCGAATAAGGGTGTCGATTTTACGATAGACCGAACCTGGCGCCATACCTGCATCTTGCGTCATCGCAGGATCACAATGTCCAGGCCCAGGGTCATAATAACCCGCCGTTGGCACCCCGATGTGCAACCCCCTCAATCAAGGAATTGCGCTATGGAGTGATTTCCCAGGGATGGAATCACTTTTAATTGGAGCGTCCAGTCCGCGCTTCGAGGGGGACACGGCACATTTTTCGGTGTTTTATGTGCGTTCGTAGAGACAGCTGGGCGAAAAATTGTGGCATGTCCCCGAGGGTTAAGGGACTACAGGCTGGCCTCGAATAGCGCGCGGGTGTTGGCCTCGGTCATCTCGACCGGGTTGCCGCCGACGCTGGGGTCCTTGAGCGCGGACGCGACCAGCCAGTCCATGTCCGGGTCGGTGACGCCGAGTTCGGTCAGGTTGGCGGGGATGCCGAGCGAGGCATTCAGTTCGATCACGTAGTTGTAGAAACCATCGAAGCCACCGTCGATACCGAGGTAGGCGGCCAGCGCATCGATGCGCGTCTCGATCTCTACGCGATTGAACTTGAGCACCGGCGCCATGAAAACCGCGTTAGTGGTGCCGTGATGGCTGTTGTAAAAAGCCCCGATCGGATGCGACAGCGCGTGAATCGCGCCCAGGCCTTTGGAGAAGGCGGTGGCACCCATCGCCGCGGCCGACATCATGTGCGCGCGCGCCTCGATATCGTTGCCGTCGGCGAAGGCGCGCGGCAGGTACTCCTTGACCAGGCGCATACCCTCGACCGCGATACCCTGGCTCATCGGGTGGTAATGCGGTGAGCAGTAGGCTTCCAGGCAGTGGGCAAATGCGTCCATGCCGGTTCCCGCTGTAATCGCGGCAGGCAAGCCAACGGTCAATTCCGGATCGCACAGAACGATCGTTGGCATAATCTTCGGGTGGAATATGATTTTCTTTTCGTGGGTTACCGAGTTTGATACCACGCCGGCGCGCCCCACCTCCGAACCAGTGCCCGCGGTAGTCGGTACCGCGATGATCGGTGCGATCTTGTCGGCGTCGGCGCGCGTCCACCAGTCACCGACGTCTTCAAAGTCCCAAACCGGCCGGGTCTGGCCATACATAAAGGCGACAATCTTGCCTAGATCGAGCCCGGAACCGCCGCCGAAGGCGACGACGCCATCGTGTCCGCCGTCGCGATAAGCCTTGAGTCCTGCTTCCAGGTTGTTTTCATTCGGGTTGGGATCGACCTCGGCGAACATTGCGCCGCCGAGTCCCGCCTGCTCCAGCAAGGCCAGCGCATTGCGGGTAATCGGCAGGTTGGCGAGCCCGCGGTCGGTGACCAGCAGCGGCTTGCTAATGCCGGCTGCGCCGCAGGCATCGGCCAGTTCGCTGATGCGGCCCGCGCCGAATCGAATCGCGGTCGGATAAGACCAGTTTCCGGTTAATTGCATTTGTTTATCTCTCTATGTATTAGCTGTTTATCTTGTTTATCAAGCTCGTTCAAAGCCGCGGTTGACTTCGTAGTCGGTAACCTTGCTGTCGAAATCCTCCTGCTCCCACTGCGCGGCCCTGACGTAGTGATCGATCACATCGGAGCCCATCGCATCACGCAGCATGGAGGATTTCTTCAGCGCCAGGGTAGCCTGCGCCAGGGTCGCCGGAATTTCACGCGCCTTGCGCGACTGGTAGGCGTCACCCTTGAATTCCTTTTCAAGGTCCAGTTTCGTTTCGATGCCGGCGATCCCCGCGGCAATCTGCGCCGCGATAGCGAGGTAGGGATTGAGGTCGCTTCCTCCCACGCGGCATTCGACGCGTACGTTACGCGTACCATCGCCGACCACGCGGTATCCGGCGGTGCGATTGTCGAGCGACCAGATCGCCTTGGTGGGGGCAAAGGTGCCGGCCATGAAACGCTTGTAGGAATTGACGTAAGGCGCCAGGAACCAGGTGTTGTCATTGGCGTGCCTGAGCAGTCCGGCGAGATAGTTGCGCATCAGTTCGGACATGCCGTAATCGGCCTCGGGATCGAAGAAAACCGGCTCACCGCTGCTTGAAACCAGCGACTGGTGAATGTGACTGGATGAACCCGCGGCATCGTGGCTCCACTTGGCGAGGAAAGTGACGGAACGGTCGTTCAGAAAGGCGATCTCCTTGACCGCGTTCTTGACCAGGCAATGGTTGTCGGCCATCTCCAGCGCGTCGCTGTAGCAAACGTTGACTTCCGCCTGCCCCGGGTCGGCCTCACCCTTGGTGTTTTCAACTTTGACGCCGGCGCCCTGCAGGCCGTTCCGAATCCGGCGCATCAGGCCCTCTTCCTTCGTGGTCTGGAAGATGTGGTAATCCTCGTTGTAGGGGCTTATGGTCGTCATTTCGCGATAAGACTTGTCGCGCAGCTCTTCGAAGCTCTCGCGAAACACGAAAAATTCGAGCTCGGTCGCGACCATGGATTTGAGGCCCATGGTTTCGAGGCGCCGGATTTGCTGTTTCAGTACCGCGCGCGGCGAATGGGGCACCTCGGCATGGGTATGATGATCCTCGAGATCGCAGAGAACCATCGCGGTCCCTTCCAGCCAGGGCAATACCCGCAGCGTCGCCAGGTCGGGGCGCATGACGTAGTCGCCGTAACCGGCCGACCAGCTGGTCGAACTGTAGCCGTCGACGGTAAACATTTCCAGATCGGTTGCCAGCAGGTAGTTACAGCAATGGGTTTCTTCCCAGGCGCTGTCGATAAAGAACTGGGCGTGAAAGCGCTTGCCCATGAGGCGGCCCTGCATGTCGGGGAGCGCGGTGATTACGGTATCGATTTGTCCCGAAGCAACTTTTTCCTTGAGCGCTTCCATCGTCAGGTTACCAGGCATAGATTTTTTTCGTCCAGTGATCGGGTTATTGGTACAGGCGCTGCGCCCTGGTTACCGGACCGCCGCCAGAAGCGGCGCTGATAGTGCAGGGGGCTGTGTCTGCGGTATTGGCGGCATCTTTCCACTAACCTCAGGCACAGTCAAGCAGGACAGGCATTGCTGCCGTTCCTGACAGGTTGGTGGAGCGGGAAGGCGGTAGCGGGGTTAGTTGTTGCCGGCGCCGAACAGGTTACGGAAGACGTTGATCAACGATTTCTGCCGTTCCAGTTCACGCTCATAAGTGTTCGCGCTCGAGGCGGGCGCGAAGACCCTGGCGGCGGCGTTCGACCCCGTCCGGGGCTAAGGCGCAACTCACTACCTGGGTATAGGTAATCGACGGACTGGTGCTGTCCGGGTCTTCCGTTGCGGAGTTGACATTTTCGTCGCTCATCGATTTTTCCGGCCATTGCAAGCTGGTTTGAGATAAGGAGAGTCTAGCCCGCATATCTCACCACCCTTCTACTGCGGCGGCACTATGCCGCACCCTGCCTGGCTTTCACTCGGTCAGAGCGCTCAACATAGTGTAACTATGCCTGCGCACTCTTCGGTCGCGAAAGCCAGGCAGGGCACGCCCT
>JAAEPH010000171.1 GCA_024232855.1 Gammaproteobacteria bacterium | reverse complement strand
GTTCGGCGGACTACCCGACGAGCGGGAACTGGGAAGGGATTTATTTTAACAATGCGCTGGATGGCGCGAGTGTGCTGGATTACGTGGACCTGCGATACGCGGGTAACAACAGTTCGCCGGGTGATGCGGCGCTGTACAGTAGCAATACGGACCTGACGATCAGCAATAGCGTGATCAGCCAGTCGATTGGTAATTATGGTGGCGTGCGTGCGTATAACGCGGCGCTGACGCTGACCAACACGGAGCTTTACGGCCATAACTACGGGTTGCGCGCCACCGGCAGCGGTGTGCTCTCGATGACTGGTGGCCGGGTCTATGCGAACGCGATAGAGGGCTTGCGCTTCGAAAACACCGCCACGGGTAATATCAGCGGGGTCGAGATCTTCGGTAACGTGACTGCGGGCATGAACGGTGTGGGTACCGGGGCGATCGTGGCGCAAGGCAACTGGTGGGGTTCGCCGGGCGGCCCGAGTACGGGCGATGCGGTGCTGGGTAATGTCGATTACGCCAGCTGGCTGACCGACGGCAGCACCTATAGTTATTACAACGCCGGTGGTACCAATCATACGGCCTATGGCCTGAGCATCGCTAATGTTAGTGGCATTCCCGCCACTGACTGGGGCAGCGGCGCTTACCAGAGCTTCTCCTATGAAACCGAGGCCAATGTTCCGTTAACCGCTGACTTTGCCGGTTTGAGCCCATCGGGTAATTATCGCCTGATACTAAGTTACTGGAACCAGGATTCGGGCAGCAGCACGCAATCGGCCGTCGATATCGATGGCACTGTAATCCATAGCAATTTTACGCTGCCGACCAGCCATGCCTCGCAGTTCGAATACCGGCTGGCAAGTTCATCTTTCGATGCCGGTAGCCTGTCGATTGAAATTAACCGCTCCGCGGGACTACGCACGGTGGTAACCGGTTTGTTCCTGATCGAAGATTCCAGCGCCGATAACGTCGCGCCGATCGTGACCGTGGATACACCCACCGAGGGTGAACTGATTCCAGTCGGAACCTATCGCGTCAGCGGTACCGCTACGGATAGCACTGATAACCTGGAGCTTGTCGAAATAGGGATAGGCACAGGCGGTGCGCCATTCTGGCAATCGGTCACCGAACTGGCAACCGACGGCAACTGGTTCTTTAACTGGCCCGTCAGCACCCAGGGTGACTATCAACTGCAGGCGCGGGCGATAGACAGTGCGGGGAATCAAAGCTCAAGCACTCTGATTAATGTC
>JAAEPH010000170.1 GCA_024232855.1 Gammaproteobacteria bacterium | reverse complement strand
CGGTGCCGTGCGCGATGCCAGCTTCGATGTCTACGAAGGCGAAATCTTCGTCATCATGGGGCTTTCGGGTTCCGGAAAATCCACGCTGCTGCGCTGCATGACGCGCCTGATCGAATCGAGCGCGGGTGAAATCTACTTTGAATCTAAGGACTTGCTGCGCGCCAGCGAGGCCGAGTTGATCGATATGCGCCGTCACAAGATGGGCATGGTGTTCCAGCATTTTGCGCTGCTGCCAAATCGCAGCGTGCTCGGAAATGTCGCCCTGCCGCTCGAGGTGCAGGGGATCGGCAAGGGCGAACGCGAAAAGCGTGCGCTCGAGGTGATCGAGCTGGTTGGTCTGGGCGGCCGCGAAAGCTATTATCCGCGCGAACTTTCGGGTGGCCAGCAACAGCGTGTAGGCATCGCGCGCTCGCTCGCCGCCGAACCCGATATCTGGTTTCTCGACGAACCGTTTTCGGCGCTTGACCCGCTGATCCGGCGCGAAATGCAGGACGAATTCATGCGCCTGCAAAACGTGTTGCACAAGTCGATTGTTTTCATCACCCACGATTTCGAGGAGGCGATTCGGCTCGCCGACCGCATTGCCATCATGAAGGACGGTTCGATTATTCAGATCGGCACGCCCGAAGACCTGGTGTTGAACCCGGCCACCGATTACGTCGAGGAATTTACGCAGGGTATTCCGCGCGCCAAGGTATTGAGCGCCGAGGCCTTGATGCGCGAAGTCGATGGCGATGTTTTTGCCGGTTCGGTGTCAGCGCATGCGCCGATTGAATCCGAACTGGACATGATTCTAAACGCCGACCGCGGCGCCGTGTTTGCGGTGCAGGACAGCGACGGACAAACCGTCGGCGCGCTGACCCGCGACGTCGTCGTCG
>JAAEPH010000169.1 GCA_024232855.1 Gammaproteobacteria bacterium | reverse complement strand
TTTTTCTGGTCATACTTTGCTATCGCCATCAGGCTGCCATTCTGCCGTAGCGATGGTGCAGGCCACCGACATGGGGAAACGCAACAATGTCACCCATCTCGGGCGGTTCTACAGTACGGGTTTCAGGCGGATCCTTATTCAACGATAAGTGCGTTCTGCAAGTATGGTAATAGTTCAAGTATTCGCGAAGAATTCTGCGTAGATGTCGTTCATCGAGCACAATGACGTGATCCAGGCAGTCTCGGCGTATTGATCCGATAACGCGTTCACAAAAAGAATTTTGCCAAGGCGAGCGCGGGGCCGTAACGACCTCCTCGATACCGAGGCCCCTGATCCGTCGCTGAACCAGGTCGCCATAAATCGCATCCCGATCGCGTAGCAAATAGCGCGGAGCGGAATCGAACGGAAATGCTTCCACCAGTTGCTGTGCTGTCCATTGGGCAGTGGGGTGTTCAGTCACGTTGAAGTGTACAACTCGCCGGCGATCATGGCTTAGCACGATGAATACATAAAGCACTCGAAGCCCGGCGGTTGGGACAGTGAAGAAATCCATCGCCGCCAAGCATTCCGCATGATTTCCGAGAAAAGTTCGCCAAGTTTGTGAAGGCGGTTTTTGATAGCGCGCCATGTACTTTGATACGTGGCTTGAGAAATCTCTATGCCCAGTTTGAGCAGTTCCCCGTGGACCCGAGGTGCGCCCCAGCCTATGTTGGTTGCCTGCATTTTCCGAATGAGCTTGCGCAGGCCTGCATCAATAGCTAGTCGTCCCGGCTTATGGCCTCGACTCTTCCAACGCCAATAAAAGCGGAAAACCTGCCGATGCCAGCGTACAACAGTATCGGGATGCAACGCGTGCAACATCGCCCGCCATCCGTCGACATATTTCGAGAACAAGATCCAAAACAAACGGTCGAGAGTTGATACCCTCGGGCGCTTCACTAATGGTTTGAGCATTGCGAGTTGCTGGCGGAGCGCCAGATTCTCCAGCGTCAATTGACGGCGTGACTTGAATATAGAATGCACAAATGCGGCTATGTGAATAAAAAAATGGCATGTCTGCCATCCTCTATTTGTTGCCGGAAATAGTCAAGGAAATCAAGACGATCGAATAATCAGGAGGGACAGGGATTTATTCTGAGTCTCGACTTTGTAGTGACGTCCATTTCGACGTAGCAAGGCCTGGATATGTTTACGCAGTTCCGTTTGTTGCTCTAACAGCTTTTGGCGTGATCGGATCAGGTCTCGGTCTTGTTCCTGCTCTGGC
>JAAEPH010000168.1 GCA_024232855.1 Gammaproteobacteria bacterium | reverse complement strand
TTCTCTTTTATCAGCATCAATTGGCGAGGAAAACCATTGACCAGCTACCAAGTGATCATTAATTTAATTGCCTCAACAACAACTAAAACAGGTCTAGTAGTAAAAGCACGATTAGACAAAAAGACCTATATCAAAGGAAAGAAAGTAACAAATTGCGAAATGGAAAATCTAAGGATAAGTAAAAATAAATTCCATGGTGAATGGAATTATACGATTAAACCGGAAAACGTTAAATCACAAGAAGCTCAAGTTATTTTGTGACAGCCACTAATATCGTAACTGACCGCGACGTTGCCCGGGTATCCCATGGCTTTTAAATCGTCCAGCACTTGATAGGGCGCGGCGTCGGTGGAGCCCGGTGCGTATTCCATGTTGACGTCGCGCATGGTCCACATTTGCATCATTGCCGGCGGCGCCAGCAGTTTGTCGAAGCCGGAATTGCTGCGGTAGTCATCGTTGAGGTACAGGGGGTTGTTGTCGCCCATCGCCGAGCACCACTGCCAGACTTGCGTGCGGCTGACCGGGTTGTAGCTGCAGTAGGGCCCCAGCCGATTGCCGATCAGCTGTTCGCACTGCTCTGGCTGCAAGGGGGTAGGGCTATCAGTCATTCCTGTTCTCCATGGTGCTTGATGTGGTGGCCACGTTGTCCGGCAGGGGGAAGGCAATATAGCTGTCGCCGGCTTTGGTGCCGAGCTTGCCGCCGCCGCAGGTGATAACGATATATTGTTTGCCATCGATTGCGTAGATACTGGGGGTGGCATAGCCGCCGGTGGGCAGCGGATGTTCCCACAGTAGTTTGCCGCTGTGTTTATCGAAGGCGCGAATTTTCTCGTCGGAACTGGCGGTGATAAAAATCAAGCCCCCTTTAGTCACCACCGGGCCGCCAAAGTTGCGGGTGCCGGTGGGAGGGATACCTTCTTTTATCAGTTCGGCGTACTCGCCGAGGGTAACCTGCCAGCGACGCTTGCCGCTGTTGAGATCGATAGCGTTGAGCGTGCCCCAGGGTGGTTTTACCGCCGGGTACCAGCGTTGGTCGACAAAATCATTGTAGCCGGCGAACAGGTAATCGGTGCGGCTGCTGTTTTTCTCAGGGGTAGTGATTCCAGGGTCTGTTGTTTTAGCTGCGTCATCAATCACGCTGTCGGCGGTAAATAAATAATCCAGTATGGCGTTGCGTTCGTGGTCGGACAGGTTGGCGAAGGGCATCATGCGGCCTTTGCCATTAACGACAATCGCCATGGCTGATTTTTTGTCGCTGCGTTCAGCCAGGCCGGTTAGTGCCGGTGCGTAAGGGTAAAAGCCTTCGCGGTTGGCGCCGTGGCAGCTGCCGCAGCTTTTCTTGTAGAGATACTGGCCAAAACCAAAGCGATTGTTTTCGCTAACTTCCACCGCTTCCATGTGCACCAGGTGGGGGGCTTCGGTGGCGTTAATATAGTATAGGCCGGTATCGGGATCGAAGGCTCCGCCGCCCCAGTTGGCGCCGCCGTAAAAACCAGGAAAAACAATGGTGCCTTTTAAGCCCGGTGGGCGCATGTAGACAAATTCTTTATGCTCGACCTGCTCGTCAAAAATCTTTTTCACGTAGGCGTGGCTGGCCGGGTTGATATCGCTGAGGTCTTCAACATTAAAGGTCTGCCGCACAAAGGGTTCGGGCAGGGTAACCTGTGGCTGTGTGGGCCAGGTTTGTTCGCCGGGGATTTCCGAGGCCGGTACCGCGACTTCCTCGATAGGAAACAGGGGCTTGCCGCTGTCGCGATCGAGCGCATACAACACGCCCTGCTTCGATGCCTGTACTAACACATCGATTTGTTGGTCGCCCTTGTTGAGCGTGGCGAGGGTGGGCGCCGAGCTGAGGTCGCGATCCCATAAATCGTGGTGTACGGTCTGGTAGTGCCAGAGGCGTTTGCCGGTGGTGGCGTCGAGGGCGATGATACTGTTGCCAAACAGGTTCTGGCCGTGGCGATCGCTGCCATTAAAATCCGGGGTAGGAGATCCGGTGGGAACATAGACAACGCCACGCTTTTGATCGACGCTCATGCCGGCCCAGGCATTGGCTCCGCCGGCAGTTTTCCAGGCATCCTTGGGCCAGCTGTCGGCAGCAAATTCGCCGGGGTGGGGGATGGTGTGGAAGCTCCAACGCAATTTTCCCGTGCGCACATCGTAGGCGCGAATATCACCGGGGGCGGCACCTTCGAATTCGGTGACCGCCGAACCCATAATGATCAGGTCCTTATAGATAACACCGGGAGAGGGTGCGTAAATCGAAATCGATTACGGATCGCGGCCCAGCCCTTCTTTTAAATTGACACGGCCATTGTCGCCAAAACTTTTAATAGGTTTGCCGCTGGTAGCATCGAGAGCAATTAAATAGTGCGAGACGCTGCTGAAAATTCGCGGCGCGCTTGTCGTATTGTTTTCCTTGCTGTTCTCGTCGGCTTGCCAGTAAGTCAGGCCACGCATATAAGAGCTGAGCAGCCCTTCTTCATCGGTGAAAGGGTCGAAGGTCCACAGCTCCTCGCCACTGTCGGCGCGGATGGCAAAAATATTGTGGTTGGGGTTGCGACCGTACAGCACGCCGTTGATGACGATACTGTTGACTTGCAGTTCCGAAATCGGATGGATCGCTTCACCTTTGGCGCTGTGGTATTGCCAGGCGATTTGCAGTTTGGTGACGTTGTCGCGATTCACTTGCTGCAGTGCCGAGTACTGGCTATTGCCGCTATCGCCACCGTAGTGGCGCCACTGTACAAAGTCGCCAGCCAGTAGCGGCTGGCAGACGCTGCTGCAGAAACTACTGGAGAGAAGAATTAGGCTGGCGATCGATCGTTTCATCGAGTGGTTCTTTCGTTTAGTCCGCGTTGGGGTAATCGCTGAAGCCATCGGCTCCGTGGGTGTATAAGGTGCCCGGATTGAAGTCGGCGAGGGCAATGTTTTCCTGGAAGCGGCGCACTAAATTGGGGTTGGCAATATAGGCGCGGCCAAAGGATACGGCGCTGGCTTTCTGTGCCACGATGACACTCTGCGCTTCCTCACAGCCGTAGTTATCGTTGACGATCAGCTCGCCGTGATAGTGCTCGGCCGCCAGTGCAAGGTTGTCTACCGGGCCTTTGGGCAGACGAATAATATGCAGGTAGGCCAGCCCCATCGGGTCGATGGCATCCAGCAGGGTGGCAAAAGTTTCCTGCGGGTCGTCGTCCTGCAAATCGTTAAAGGGGTTGCCCGGGCAGATACGCAGGCCGACTTTGGCGGCACCGTCAACGCTGCACATGGCTTCCAGCACTTCTAAAACAAAACGCAGGCGATTTTCCAGCGAACCGCCGTATTGGTCGTCGCGCTTATTGCTGCCGGTTGATAAAAATTGCGCCGGCAGGTAACCGCTGGTGCCGTGCAGTTCGACACCGTCAAAGCCGGCGGCGAAGGCATTGATAGTAGCTTGCCGGTACTCTTCAATAACAGTGCCCACTTCTTCGGTAGTCAATGCCCGCGGCATCACCATCGGCAACATGCCGCTATTGGTAAAAATTTTATCCCTGGCCTGGATGGCAGAAGGGGCGACGGTTTCGGCATCGCTGGCTTTATTCTCGGGGTTGGCAACGCGGCCCACATGCATAATCTGGCAGACGATTTTTCCGCCCTCGGCGTGCACCGCGTCGGTGACTTTTTTCCAGGCCACGACTTGTTCAGGTGAGTAGATGCCGGGGGTGCGACAGTAGCCCTTGCCGTCTTTGCTGGGGTGAGCACCTTCGCTGATGATCAGCCCGGCAGTGGCGCGCTGTCGATAGTAATCGACATGCAAATCGGTGGGCAGGTCCTGTTCGTCGGCGCGGGAGCGGGTCATCGGTGCCATGATAACGCGGTTGGCCAGTTCAATAGTGCCGAGTTTTACGGGGTCAAAAAGTGTGCTCATAGCGGTTCTCAACTCTGTAGTTTTAAATTATATCGGTTTAAAAAATTAACGAACGCGAATTTTAGGAAACGGCTCGTCGCCACGCATGGTGGCCAAAAATTCTTCCACCGGTGCCGGTGCCGCCACTTCGGCGGCATTGTTGTCGATCGGGGGGTTAGCCCAGAAATCTTTCCAGCTGGGGAACAGTTCATGCCAGGCGCCCTCGTAGCTATTGCGGTCGGGCCAGCGCATTTTGTTATCGCCCACCGGCGGCTTGTTTAAATCCGTTGCGTACCAGTAACAGGGCAGGCGGCGGCGGAAGTACCAGCGGCCGTCGATGCGCTGGTAATTATCCCAGTAAATCATCTGCATAATGACCCACTCGTCGCCACCCTCGGTAGGTGTTTCGTGCTCATTTTTAGAATAGACGATGCCGTGGGCGTTGTCGGCATCGCCGAACTCGATGATATGATTGCCGGTATGGTGGGAGGTGCCGGTAAATTGCAATCGCAGGGTATCGTCCAGCCAGCGTTTCAGGTGACCGCGGCCGGTCTATTCGCGGCTGACACGAATATCTTCGGCGAATAGATTAACGTGGGCGTCGAGGTCGCGCATATCCAGCGACAGGGAATACTTGGCCACCAGTTGGCGGATTTCATCGATCGACTCGAGTCGGTCCAGGCGTTGTTCGACGTTACTCATGTGCTCTCCAGAAAGTGTTCGATGGATACATTGATAAATCTATAGCTGCTTTTTAGTCCGCCAGTGGCGGTTCCCAGCTGACGCCGTTGGTATGGCTGCCACCGTCGGCAAACAGGGTATTGCCGGTCAGGTAGCGGGCATCTTCGGAGGCGAGGAAAGCCACTACCCCGCCGATATCCTGTTCCGGGTCACCCATATAACCCATCGGGTTTTGTTTCAGTAGTTCGGCGGCATTGTCCGGGGCAAACCTTACAAAGTTCTCGTAAGCCGGGCTGCGCGCCGCAGGGCACAGTATATTGACGCAGACGCCGTGCCTAGCCCATTCCCGGGCGGCGGTGCGGGATAAGCTGCGCAGTGCTTCCTTGGCGGCGTTGTACTCGGCGGTGTAGGGGTGGGCGTTGACGCCGTTGAGGGAGCAGAGGTTGATAATGCGTCCCCACTGTTGTTCACGCATCCCTGGAAAAGCTGCCTGCATGGCCCACCAGGGACCCATAAAACCGCCTTGCAGAGCTTTTTCAAAGTCGCCGTCGCTGCGATTTTCCAGTCGCGCCATTGGCGAGCCTGTGGGGTAGGCGTTGTTGACCAGAATGTCGAGGCGACCGCAGTCGGTCTGGGTCTGTTTTACCATTGCCGCTACTTGTTCTTCCTCCTAGGAATTTCCTTTTTTGCCTAGACCTAGTAGGGCTTACCCGGTTAGCGGTTACTAATTGAGTGCTTCTTTCTGATGTGATACCTTGGCGACGGGTTATATTCACGGTTGAGTGGCATGGTATTCAAAACGATTAAGAGCAAAATCCGCCGATTCAAGGAGATATTCAGAACGAACTGGCGGGAGTTCATCGATAAGCATCCCC
>JAAEPH010000167.1 GCA_024232855.1 Gammaproteobacteria bacterium | reverse complement strand
GGCGGATGCTGAAACGGCAGGCGAAGCCGCCGCTGGCGATGACGCCGTTGCTGAAGAGGCAGCGAGCGAAAAGGTTGCCGCCAGGAAGGCAGCGACCAAAAAGGCAGCTACCAAGAAGGCAGCTACCAAGAAGGCAGCTACCAAGAAGGCAGCTACCAAGAAGGCAGCTACCAAGAAGGCCGCTACCAAGAAGGCCGCTACCAAGAAGGCCGCTACCAAGAAGGCAGCTACCAAGAAGGCCGCTACCAAGAAGGCCGCCAGTAAAGACTAAAACGCACCTGTAGCATGAGCAGGAACAACGAGGTAATGAAGTGGCTATAACAGCATCTTTGGTAAAGGAGCTGCGCGAACGAACCGGTTCGGGCATGATGGAATGTAAAAAAGCACTGGTCGAAACCGATGGCGATATCGATGCTGCGGCCGAACTGATGCGCAAATCCGGCGCCGCCAAGGCGGACAAGAAGGCCGGGCGGGTCGCGGCAGACGGTGCGATCAAGGCAAGGGTCAGCGATGACGGCAAGACCGCGGTGATTCTCGAAATCAATTCCGAAACCGATTTTGTCGCCAAGGATGAAAATTTCCAGGCTTTTGCCGACCAGGTTCTGGCGACTATCGCCGAACAACAGCCGGATTCCGTCGAGGCGCTCGCAAGCCTGCAGATGGGCAATGGGCAAAGCGTCGAGGAAGCCCGCCAGGCTCTGATCGCCAAGGTCGGTGAAAATATCCAGGTGCGACGTTTCCAGCAAATCGCAACCGATGGGGCGATCGCGTCCTATCTGCACGGTTCACGCATCGGCGTGCTGGTCGATTCCACGGCTTCTGCCGAACTGGCGCGAGATATCGCCATGCACATCGCGGCGGTTAACCCGCAATTTGTCGATCAGGACGCGATACCTGCCGAGTTTGTCGAAAAGGAGAAATCTATTTTGATCGCGCAGGCTGAATCCAGCGGTAAGCCTGCCGAAATTATCGAAAAGATGATTCGGGGCCGACTCAACAAGTTCCTCGCCGAAGTCACTTTGCTGGGCCAGCCGTTCGTCAAGGATCCGGATCAAAAAGTCAGCAAACTGCTCGCGGACGCGGGCGCGTCGGTGACGGGCTTTGTGCGCTACGAGGTGGGTGAAGGTATCGAAAAGAAAGTGGAAGATTTCGCCGCCGAAGTTGCTTCGCAGCTAAATGCCTGACACGAATCGAGGCCGCGTTAGCCGCGGCCTTTTTGTTGCCTGGCCCCGGCAGGCTGCAGTATCGACAAAACGGTCTTACTATCAAGGGATTTTAACTATAAACTCCGCCCTGGTGTCAGCTTCGTCAACTTTCGCCGATTGCTGGCGCGCTAGTTGTAAGGATTAATAATAGCCCTATGTCGAAAATCAAATACAAGCGCATTCTTGTAAAACTCAGCGGCGAAGCGCTGCTGGGTGAGCAGGCGTCGGGAATCGATCCGCGCATGATAGACAAACTTGCCGCGGAACTGGTGCAGCTGCGCGAATCCGGGGTCGAGGTTGGGTGTGTAATCGGTGGCGGCAACCTGCTGCGCGGTGCCAGGCTTGCCGACGGCGGAACCGACCGGGTCCGGGCTGACCACATGGGCATGCTGGCGACCGTTATGAATGCCCTGGCGCTGCAGGACGGACTATTGCGCCTGGGTGCGGTCGCGGTGGTCATGTCGGGTCTCGATATGCCACAGGTTTGCGAGTCTTACACGCAGCGCGACGCTCGGCGGCGTATTGCCGCCGGAGAGATCATTATTTTTGCGGCGGGCACCGGCAGTCCCTATTTCACCACCGATACCGGGGCCGGCCTGCGCGCCGTTGAGATCCAGGCCGACTTGATGATAAAGGCGACCAGGGTCGATGGAATCTACGACAAGGATCCGCTCGAGCATGCTGACGCCCGGCGTTACACGAATTTGCACTACGATCAGGCGATTGACCAGCGGCTCGCGGTGATGGATGTTGCGGCAATGATCTTATGTAATGATAATGCGTTGGAACTGGTGGTTTGCGATATTAACCGATCGGGCGCATTGCTGGATCTGGCCAGGGGCGAATCAGTAGGAACCCGGGTTAGTCGAAAAGAGGTAGAAAAATGATAGAAGACATCAAAAAGGATGCGCGTAATCGCATGAGTAAGAGCATCGAGGCGTTTCAGTCCGAGCTCAGCAAAATCCGAACCGGCCGCGCGCACCCGAGCCTGCTCAACCATATAACGGTTGATTACTACGGCAGCGAGGTGCCGATCGGGCAGTCCGCCAATATCACCGTCGAGGATGCGCGTACCCTGGCGGTAACCCCCTGGGACAAGAGCATGGTGTCGGTCATCGAAAAGGCGATCATGACTTCCGACCTGGGTCTCAATCCATCCACGGCGGGGACCGTCATACGCGTGCCGATGCCGCCGCTCACCGAGGAGCGCCGCCGGGAGCTGGTCAAGGTGGTTCGCGAACTGGCCGAAAATGCCCGCATCGCCGTCAGGAGTATCCGACGCGACGCCAACGACGACCTGAAATTGCTGGCGAAGGACAAGGATATTTCCGAGGATGACGAGCGCCGCGGCCACGATCTTGTCCAGCAGGTAACCGATCAGTCCACCGATGAAATCGAATCCTTTCTGCAGGCCAAAGAAAAAGAATTGATGGAAATCTGATTACGCTCTGAATCCGGATTCATGACTTCGCACTCCCAGGCATCGAATCCCGGCCACGTCTGCATCATCATGGATGGCAACGGGCGCTGGGCCAGGAAAAAACTGATGCCGCGCAACTACGGCCATCGTAAAGGCGTCGAGGTAACGCGACGTTGCGTCGAGTTCTTTGCGACTGCCGGTGTCGATCATCTGACCCTGTTTGCATTCAGCAGCGAAAACTGGAATCGGCCCGAGGATGAAGTGAGCAACCTGATGACGTTGTTTATGCAGTCTCTGCAGCGTTACACGGATGAATTGCACGAGCAGGGACTGCGCATTCGTTTTATCGGTCAGCGCGAAGCCTTCTCCAGAAAATTGCAGCAACAAATAGAACAAACGGAAGCAATAACCGATGCGAACCCCGGCATGACGCTGAACATTGCCGCCAATTACGGCGGCCATTGGGATATCGTCAACGCGGCGCGTCGGCTGGCGCAGCGGGTGTGCGATGGCGTTATCGGCGTCGACGAGATCGACGAGCAACAGTTTTCCGCCGGGCTCTCGCTTGACGATGCACCGAATCCGGACCTTTTCATTCGCACCGGTGGTGAACGACGTATCAGCAACTTTCTGTTATGGCAGCTGGCTTATACCGAATTTTATTTCTGTGATTGCCTGTGGCCCGATTTCGACGCTCGGGAAATGCAGCTGGCGCTCGATGCCTACCACCAACGGCAGCGTCGTTATGGCAAGACCGGTGAGCAGATTGAGGTTTCCGGTTAATGTTGAAGCAGCGCATCATAACCGCCGTCATTCTTGCGCTCGTCGTCGTCGGCTGTATTTTGCAGGAGGACACGCAATGGACCCGTATCCTTTTCGCCGTGGGGCTGTTTGCGGCCACGCGGGAGTTGATCATACTCACCCTGATGCCGACACCCCTGCCTTGCGTCGTCGGCGCGGCGGCCTTTGTGCTGTTGTACTGGTGGTCCTGGCCGCTGATCTCGCCGCCGTTTGTTTACCTGCAGTCGCTGGCGGGCGTGGCGATATGGGCACTGATAACGATCGGGCTGTTTTTTTATCGCCACAGTGGCAACTGGCCGTTATTGGCACGAGTGCTGTTGCTCGGTATCGGACTGAATCTGTTGTGGATATGTATCCATGCACTGGTATACCTGCATGCGCAGTTTGGCGGAGAAATGTTGCTGTTTTTGCTCAGCCTGGTGTGGGTAGCCGATATCGGCGCCTATTTCAGTGGGCGGAAATTTGGCCGCCGAAAGCTCGCACCTGCGATCAGCCCGGGTAAAACCCTCGAGGGCGTGATCGGGGGACTTTGCGCCAACCTGGTGTGGATAGTGGTGATTTACCAGTTCGATATGGGTTGGGGGCTCACGCTGGTGCAAATCCTGGCTATCGGCATCTTGACCTCGCTGGTCTCGGTGGCCGGCGATCTGTTCGAAAGCGTGCTCAAACGCGAAGCGGGCGTCAAGGATAGCGGCAAGTCGCTACCCGGACATGGCGGCGTTCTCGATCGTATCGATAGCGTTATCGCGGCAGCGCCGGTTTTTGTCAGCGGTATTTTCCTCGCGGGCCAGATGTGAAACGGATTACGATCCTCGGCGCTACCGGCTCGATCGGTCAATCGACGCTTGAAATCGCGGCGCTCCACCCCGAGCGCTATCGCCTGTTTGCGCTGACCGCGAACTACAGCCACGAGAAAATGGAGGCATTGTGCCGCCGCTTTGAGCCGAGGTTTGCGGTCATGAGCAACCCCGACAGCGCGCTGCGGTTGCGCCAGGCGATAGCAGGGCTACCAACCGAGGTGCTGTCCGGGGAAGAGGGGTTGATGCAGGTCGCCGCGGCTGACGAAGTCGACGTCGTCGTTGCCGCCATTGTCGGTGCGGTCGGCTTGATGCCGACCCTGGCCGCAGTCAGGAGCGGAAAAAGGGTATTGTTGGCCAACAAGGAATCGCTGGTGATGGCCGGGAGCCTGTTCATGGAGGAAGTGGGCAGGCACGGTGCGCAGCTGCTGCCGATCGACAGTGAGCACAATGCCATTTTTCAATGCCTGCCCGCGGACTCTATCGGCAGCGATCTCGCCGACAAGGGCCTGCGTAAAATTGTTCTGACGGCTTCGGGAGGGCCATTTCGGGACCTCGATATCCAAGCCCTGGCCGATGTCACTCCGGAGCAGGCCTGCGCGCACCCGAACTGGGATATGGGGCTGAAGATTTCGGTTGATTCCGCGACCATGATGAACAAGGGGCTCGAGTTAATCGAGGCCTGCTGGTTGTTCGCGGTCGATCACGACGATGTTGAAATCCTGCTACACCGGCAGAGTATTGTTCATTCCCTGGTTTCCTATAATGACGGCTCGGTGATCGCGCAGATGGGAAACCCCGATATGCGAACGCCCATCGCCAACGCGCTGGCCTGGCCCGAACGCATCGAAAGCGGGGTCGAACCGCTGAACCTGTTGCAGATCGGACGGTTAGACTTCACACCCGCCGATGAAACTCGCTATCCCTGCCTGGCGCTGGCGCGGCAGGCCTGGCGGCAGGGCGGAAACAGCATGGCCGTTTTGAACGCCGCCAACGAAATAGCGGTTGAACATTTCCTGGACCGGCGCATGCGCTTTACCGAGATATCGAATTTGATAACTGAAGTGATGGAAAGGACAGCAAGCGGACCTGCGGATGACCTGGCGGCAATTTTCGACGCGGATGCGGCGGCGCGTCGCCTGGCGCGCGAACTGGTCAAAGTGAGAGCCTGATCAAGATGGATTTTCTCGGCATCCTCTACAGTATTGCTGCGTTTATCGTCGCCATCGGCGTGCTGGTGACGGTACATGAATTTGGCCACTTCTGGGTAGCGCGCAAGCTTGGCGTCAAGGTTCTGCGATTTTCGGTCGGGTTTGGCAAGCCATTGTGGATACGCAGGTCGGGACCGGATCAGACCGAGTACGTGCTCGCCGCGGTTCCCTTCGGCGGTTATGTCAAGATGCTGGACGAGCGCGAGGGCGAGGTCGAGCCGCATGAGCTGGAACGCGCCTTCAACCGCAAATCGGTGTGGCGTCGTATTGCCATCGTGGCGGCAGGCCCGGCTTTTAACTTCCTCTTTGCCATCCTCGCTTACTACCTGATTTTTATCGTCGGGGTGAGTGGCATCAAACCCGTTATCGGTGAAATCCCTGTCCCCAGTCCCGCCCATACGGCGGGGGTTCAGCAAGGGGATGTCATCCTCGCGGTGAATGACGTCGAAACCGGTACCTGGGAAAGAGCCAGTTTCGCGATGCTGGAGGAATCGGTTAGTGCCGAGCGCATCGTGCTGCGGGTGCAGGGCCGCGATCTACAGGTTCAGGACCGGGTAATCGACATCGAGAAACTGAATTTATTGCAGGAGGAGCAGATCGACCTGATGCGTGACCTGGGATTGTCCCAGTGGCGTCCGGACGTTCCGCCAATCATAGCCGAGGTCCTGGCCGAGGGCGCCGCCGAGCAGGCAGGTGTCAAGGCGGAAGATAGAATTTTGTCGCTGGACGACAGGCCCATCGAAAACGCGCAACGCTGGGTCAGCCTGATACGCGAAAACCCGCAAACAACGATGAAGCTGCGTGTGTTGCGGGACGGTCAGGAGGTTGAACTGCTGATAACGCCGCGCCGGCGTAGCGAGGAGGGTGAAACCTTTGGCTATATCGGTGTGCGCAATCGCATCGAAATTCCCGAGGAAGTGCGCCGCGAAATGACGGTCAAGGAACGTTTCGGACCGCTCGCGGCGATGACGCAGGCGCTCGACAAAACCTGGCGCATGACCTGGCTGACCCTGCGGGTACTGGGCAAACTCGTCACTGGCGAGGCCAGTGTAAGGAATCTAAGCGGCCCGATCACCATCGCACACTATGCCGGTATCTCGGCGCGTATCGGACTGGAGCCGTTTCTCGGCTTTCTCGCCTACATCAGTATCAGCCTGGGAATAATCAACTTGCTGCCGGTGCCGATGCTGGATGGCGGCCATCTGTTTTACTACCTGATCGAATTATTCAAGGGAAGCCCGGTGTCGGAGGCGACCGAGATTATCGGCCAGAAGATCGGTATCCTGCTGTTGTTCTGCCTGATGTCGATCGCAATCTATAACGACTTGCTGCGCCTGGTAGGATAGTGAGAATTCCTGCCCGTATCAGTGCCGTGATATTGTTGATGCTGGCTGGGCTGTTGCTGCCTGGCTGGGCGCAGGCTGACAGTTTCGTGGTCGAGGATATCGAAATTGTCGGTATCAAGAAGATAACCCCCGGTACCGTATTCAGTTACCTGCCCATCAACATCGGCGAGACGCTCGATGTCGAACGTACTCCGGAAATCATTCGCGAACTCTATTCAACCGGCTTCTTCTACAATATTGAGCTGTTAAGGCGAGACAATGTCCTGGTTATCAAGGTCGAGGAGCGCCCCTCCATAGCCGAAGTCAACTTCGAAGGCAACAACGATATCGAAGACGAGGCCCTGCAGGAGGCGATGGATGGGGTCGGCATGTCTAAAGGCCGCATATTCGATGAGAACAAACTCGAAAAACTCGAGCTGGAATTGCAGCAGGTCTATAACTCGATGGGGAAATACGCCGCGCGTATCGAAAGCAAGTGGTATGAGCTCGACGAAGGTCGAATTGCTATCGACATCAACATCTCGGAAGGTCTTTCTGCGAAGATAGAGTCAATCAACGTCACCGGAAACCAGGATTTCGACGATGCCGAATTAATCGATTTGTTCCAGCTGGAGCCGAGCGATGCGGGGTGGTTTGCCGATGATGACTACTCCAGTTCAAAGCTGGCTGCCGATATGGAAACGCTGAAATCGTTTTACGAGGATCGCGGTTACATCCAGTTCGAGGTCAACTCACAGCAGGTGACCATCGACCCCGACCGAAGAGACATCAGCATTTCGATCAACATTCGGGAAGGTGAGCAATTTTCCATCAGCAAGGTCGATGTCGGCGGAGACATGGTTGTGCCTGCCTCTGAACTGCAAGCCCTGATCCATTTTCGCGAAGGCGAAATATTCTCGCGAAAGGAAGTAAACAAGGCGATTAGCGCGATGCAGAAACGCCTCGGGGAGGAGGGATACGCGTTTGCCGAAATCCGGGTTTTGAGCGATATCGATGAAGATGCAAGTACGGTTACGCTGCGCTTTCTGGTTGTTCCCGGAAATAAAATGCGGGTCAGGTACATCAAGTTCACCGGTAACGAAAAAACTAAGGATAACGTGTTACGGCGGGAGATGCGTCAATTCGAAGGCGCCGTGTATCAAACCTCCAAGATAGATCGTTCACGCGTGCGCCTGCAGCGCCTGAATTATCTCGGCTCGGTCGATATCAGCCCGCAGAAGGTCCCCGATTCGGTGGATGAGGTTGATCTGGTAGTAGCGGTTACCGAACGTTTTTCGGGTAATCTTTCGGTCGGCATTGGATACTCGCGGGTACAGAATGTAGTTCTCACACTCGGCTTTGCGCACGAAAACCTGTTTGGCACCGGCAATGCAATGGAACTCACTTTCAACAATTCCAAGGCCTCGCAGCAGTATTCCGTTAGATACAAGAACCCCTACTACACGCCTGATGGGGTCAGCAGGGGATTTGATTTCGTTTTCACCGAAACGGATGCAAGTGAAAACAATACCAGTAATTTCCTGATCGATCGGATAAGCATGTCGGTCGATTACGGTATCCCGTTATCCGAGTACAATGCCCTGAATCTCGAAGTCGGTGCGTTGCGCAATGACCTTTCTACCACCAGTGGCTCTGCCGATGAAGTGTTCGGCTTCATTGTCGAAAACAGCGACGAGTACAACGAATCGACACCAGAGTCTGAAATCGAGGGCGATGTCTACGATACCCTGTTCACCAGGGTCGGTTTATCCAAGGATACGCGCAACCGTAGAATATTCGCCGATTCCGGAAGCCTCAACGGCATCAGCCTCGAGGTCAATGGCGGCGACCTCTATTACTACAAATCGAGATATCGGCATCAGAGCGCCTTCGGCCTGAGCGATCTGTTTACACTTTCTTTCAAGGGAAGGCTCGGATACGGGGGCGGTTTCAATGAGACGAGTGGTTTGCCCATCTACGAGAAATATACCGCCGGCGGTGTGCGTTCGATCAGGGGTTACGAATACAACAGCCTGGGGCCGCTGGACAGTAACGGGGATCCGTTAGGCGGTGACTTCCAGGTAATTACCACGACCGAGATTTTATTTCCGATCGATGCGCTTGCCAGTTCAGAAACCTTCAGGGTTGGGGTATACTTCGACGCCGGTAACGTGTTTGCTGATATAGATGACTTCGAGGTCAACGAATTGCGGCAGTCGGTCGGATTGTCCGCCAAGTGGTTCTCGGTCATCGGACCGATTGAATTCAGCTACGCATGGCCGTTGAACGACGAGCCTGGTGACGACATCCAGAATTTTCAGTTCGCCCTTGGAGCGACTTTTTAGAGATAACTATTGAATAGTTTGATGCGTTTTTTCCCGATATTGCTCTTGCTGATGCTGTGGCAGACGGCTACGGCCCAGGACTCCGGATACAAGATCGGTTTCGTCAACACCGCAAGGGTGCTGAAGGAGGCGCCGCAGGCGCGTAAGGTCGAAGAACGCCTCAAGGCCGAGTTCGAACCCCGTGAAGCCAAACTCAAGGAGAAGCGAAGGGAAATTCTGGCGCTGGAAGATATTCTGAAAGCGGATGTCAAACCCGCTCCCACCGCACGCCGTAAAGTCGAACGCGAAATCAGACTCAAGGTCAGCCAACTCAAATTTCTCGAGCAGGAATTCCGTGAAGACCAGAACCTGCGGCGTAACGAGGAGATTCGCGAGTTGCAACAGGTCATATCCAATGTGCTCAAAATGCAGGGCGACACGGGACAATTCGACCTGATTCTGACCGAAGGGGTCAGCTACGTCTCCGAGCAGATAGATATTACCGCGCAAACCATCGAGATGTTAAAGCAGTTACCCGACAGCAGCGAAGGCACGCAGTAGTTCCTGCCCATCCCGGTTACTGCTCTTTCGTCAGCCCAGGCATCAATCGACCATGAGTCTTAACCCGCATATCTCACCGTTTTACGTCACGATATGCACATGGATGTGCAGTAGTAGAGCAATGCAGGAGCAATTGCCGAGCAGGAAATCGGTGAGATATGCGGGTTAGCCTGCAACAACTGGCCAAGGCCCTGCAACTCGACTATCGCGGCGACGCCGATCTATTGATCAACGGTGTCGCCTCGCCGGGTTCGGCTGTGGCGGGTGATTTGTGTTATCTACTGCACAAGAAAACCCTGGGCGATATCGCCGCCAGCCAGTGCAGCGTCGTGATCGCGCCGCCGCGGCTGGGCGACGAAGTGAAGGGCAAGGCACTATTGCTTTCTGACAGCCCGCAGTTCAGTTTCGTCCAGGCGATCGGGGCGCTCGGGCTTGAAGGCGGGTCGGAGCCGGGGATTCATCCCTCGGCGCAGATCGCCGCGAGCGCCAGGCTGGCGGACGGGGTATGCGTCGGCGCCAACGCGGTTATCGAAGACGAGGCTGACATCGGCGCGCACAGTATCATCGGTGCGGGCGCCGTAATCGGTTGCTCCGCCATCGTCGGCAGTCATTGTCATCTGCATAGCCGGGTCACGCTGGCGCGGGCGGTCAGACTGGGTGATCGTTGCATCCTGCATTCCGGGGCTGTTATCGGCTCCGATGGTTTCGGGCTAGTGTTTCACCAGCAGCGATGGCATAAAATCCCGCAGCTGGGCAGTGTCGTCATTGAAGACGATGTCGAGATTGGCGCCAATACCACGGTCGACCGCGGCGCGCTCGACAACACCGTGATCGAACAGGGCTGCAAGCTGGATAACCAGGTCCAGGTTGGGCATAACGTCCGCATCGGTGCTCACACCGCCATCGCCGGTTGCGCCGCAATTGCCGGTAGCGCGGACATTGGACGCTACTGTAAAATTTCCGGGGCCGCGGGCGTTCTCGGGCATTTAACGGTGGCGGACCATGTTACGATAACGGCGATGTCGCTGGTGACCAAGAATATCAAGACTCCGGGAGTCTACTCCTCTGGAACTCCGCTGTTGGAAAACAGGCTTTGGCACCGTAGTAATGCAGGTTACAAGTCGCTGCACAAACTCGCGCAGACCGTCGCGAAACTCGACAAGGCGAGCGAGTAAACCCTGGCTCAGTCCAGATAACATAACCGGGAATTCGAATTGAATTTTGACATTAGTAAAGTAATGGAACTGTTGCCGCATCGTTATCCGTTCCTGATGATTGATCGGGTAACCGAGGTAGAGCCGGGCGCAAGCCTGACAGCGATTAAAAACGTCACCATAAATGAGCCGTTCTTCCAGGGTCATTTCCCGGGTCAGCCGATCATGCCGGGGGTGTTGATTCTTGAAGCAATGGCCCAGGCCACGGGGTTGCTGGCTTTTTCGGATATGAAGGGGGCCCACATATCCAAACTTTACATGCTGGTCGGCATCGACAAGGCGAGGTTCAGGGGCCAGGTGTTGCCCGGTGATCAGCTGACCTTGCAGATTTCCCTGAAACGAAACATGCGTGGTATCGGCATTTTTCGGTGCCAGGCGCTGGTCGACGGTGAGGTAGTCGCCGAGGCCGAAATGATGTGTTCGGCGCAAGGCCGGAATCCATGATTCATGCCAGCGCCATAGTCGATGCGGATACGAGCATAGCCGCCGATGTTGAAATCGGCCCCTATAGCGTTATCGGGGCGGGAGTGACGATTGGTGCGGGCACGGTAATCGGACCACATGTGGTGGTCATGGGCCCCTGCAAGATCGGTAGCGATAATCGAATCTACCAGTTCGCGTCGGTAGGGGAGGCGCCCCAGGATAAAAAATACCAGGGCGAACCCACCTGGCTCGAGATCGGCGATCGCAACGTTATCCGCGAGTACGTGACGCTGAATCGTGGCACCAATGAAGGTGATGGCAAGACGGTTATCGGTAGCGATAATCTGTTTATGGCCTACAGTCATGTAGCGCACGATTGTATCGTCGGCGATCATTGCGTTTTCGCCAATGCCGCGTCTCTATCGGGGCATGTCGAGGTCGGTAACCATGCGATACTGGGGGGGTTTACCTCGGTGCATCAGTTTACCCAGATTGGCGTCCGCGCTTTCTGTGGTCTGGGTTCGGTTGTAACCCAGGATATACCACCGTTTTCGACGGCCGCGGGAAATCGTGCCAGGGTCATCGGGATCAACAAGGAAGGATTGAAAAGAAAGGGTTTTTCTGCAGAATTGATACGTGCTTTGCACAAATCTTTTCGTGAACTACTGAAATCCAGGGGATCAAAAGAAGACGCATTTAAAAATCTCGAACCTCTCTGCGCGGAATTTCCGGAGGTCGAGGTATTCGTTAATTTCGTCAAGAACAGTAAAAGAGGGATTGCCAGCTAGAGAAATCTCGAACTGGCTCCTGATCAGCGGTAGGCGGCTGGAGGCAGAGGGTCGCTCCCAAGACTTTGGGGAAGCGCAGTAATGATCATGCAAATCAAATCATGGGTTCTCGTCCTGTGCCTGTTGTCGATTGCATTTACCGGTCGTGCCGATGCGCTCGAAATCCTGCATTTCATCGAGGCCAAGGACTATGCCCGGGTCATGGAGGACGCCAGCGGACTGAAGATAACAGACGATGGCGTGATTTATGTCACCAGCACGGAAAATGGGACTCTGCTCAAAATCACTGATGGTGAAGTCGAGGCCAAAAGCCTGTCGCCGTCTCCGTTCAAGGATCAGGATCTCGGCGGTGTCGATGTGCTCGCCAACGGGCAGCTGGTAATCGTCACCGAGGATGACGGCCAGGTTGGCATTCTCGATCCAGACCTGAAACTCGTAAACCTGTTTTCCCAGTCCGGTAGTGATGCCGGTGAACTCAACGGCCCCGGGCCGGTCGCGGCATCGATCAATAATAATATCTATGTCGGTGATGTTAAGAACAAGCAGGTCAGCGTGTTCAATCACCAGGGGCTGTTTCTGCACAGTTTCGGCCGGCATGGATCCTCGTCTGTCGACCTGCTTAAACCCGGTCACGTCAGCATCGACGCCGAGGAAAACGTATACGTGCTGGAAGGTTCCAGCCGTATTTCGATTTTTAGTGCCAACGGTGAACTAATCACCCGTTTTACCTCCAGGGATTTACAGCAGTACTTCGGAGACACGCCCGAATTCAGCGCCATGACGACGGATCTGGACGGTACTTTGTACATTGGCGACGACGTTGAAAGCAGGATTACCGTCTTCGATTGGCGCAATCTCAAGGTGCTCGCGCAATTCGGTTCGCTCGGACAATCGCGCGGCCAGTACCGCAATATCAGTTACCTGTCGGTCAACGCCAGGGGGCAGATAGCGATACTCGACAACAAGAATAAAAAGGTCGAAGTCTACCAGCTCGAGCAGACCAGCTTCGCCGCGCCGGTGGCCACAGGTCTGCTGCAATACGGTGATACTATCGAGGCGGACTGCGTAGCGCAGGCCGCCTTCATCAATGACCAGACGCTGTGCATCCGGCCCAAGAACCAGGGTATCGTCATACTCGCGGTCGATGGTAGTGAGCAGGGGAAATTCGCCGAGGCTGCCAAGAAACCGAGCGCGATTTATGTCGGGCCGCAAAGCGTCGCGGTTCTCGATAAGAACAACCTTCACGCCTTTGCCCATGATGGCAGCAACCTGTTTTCGATCGGTCGCTACGGTTCGTCGCCGGGTGGTTTCAATAAACCCAACGAT
>JAAEPH010000166.1 GCA_024232855.1 Gammaproteobacteria bacterium | reverse complement strand
GTCGGACCGCTGCATTGCTCTACCACCTACATCCATGTAGGCGTACTGCGGACGCCGCAAAGCGCACTGTGACGAGCTGTACTCCCGACGGCCCGCTTAACGTAGTGACGACTATGCCTGCGCGGGCCTCTGGTCCGTGCAGCTCGCCACAGCGTCTTTGCGGGCCCTCGCAACGTAAAACGGTGAGCGATGCGGGCTAACCTGCATATTGGGCAATTCCATTGCGGAATTCGCAAATCGAAAAGCGTGTATGCCAGTGCTGCACGCTTTTTTTTAAGACGCTATGATGTTGGCAACTAACAAAACCTGGTCTGTCCCCTGTTTCCATTTCTTTCTGCTGGTTTCCGCGCTGGGGCTTGTTATTCCGGTGCTCGCCGACGAGCGTCTCGACCTGTTGAAAAGTATTTCGGCCGCCGGGGCTCCGTTCCTGACGCTGAAGATGCTGGATCAGGCGCAGCCGGGTATCGATCAGGACCTGTATGAATGGATACTGTGGGAGCAGGAGCGCCTGGCAATACTGGCCGAATGGCGGCAATGGGACCAATTGTTGATTCGAATCGAGTCGCTGCCCGACGATATTCCCGATCAATTCAAGCAACAGGCTGCGACCTATGAAGCGAGGGCCTATCTTGAACTCGGACAAAGCGTTACCGCGCGCAAGGTATTGCGGGAACAGCTGTGGCAGGGTTTCGGGCAGGAGTCCTCCGAGTACGAAACCTGGCGGCGCCTGGTAGTCGAATCCTATATCGAGGACGGCCGCGTCGATGACGCGCGCGTGGCCATGCTGCGCTTCGATCAGGATTTCGATAGCGCCGACCTGGACTGGCTGCTGTTGCGAGCCCGCGTACTGATCGAGTCGGGAAGATACCAGCAGGCGATTCGACTTCTGCGCGGGCGCGATGAGTGGCAGGCCCACCTGACCAGTATCTTTGCCAGCTTCAGGTTCGGCAAGATCGATAAAAGCGAGCTCTGGCGACAGGTCAAACTGCGTAGCGAGGCAGAGGGTGTCGGCGACGAAGAGCGCGCCAGCTTGTGGGCGCTGGGATATTACGCCACCCGGGAGATGTCTCCGGTGGATCGCGTGGCCGCGCTCGAATCCCTGTTCCACGGTGCCACCCGCTCGCCGTTGAAGCTGTTCCAGTTGCCCGTCGACCTGTTGTGGCGGGCTTATGTCGACTATGCCGAGCTGGTCGGTAATCGCTCCGAACTGTTGCTGGGCGACGATGAGAAATGGCTCGAACTGGCAAGTTCCGCGAGCAAGGCGACCCCGGTGAAGGCGCGCGCGCTGTTCGCCATGCTGATGCTACAGTCTTCCAGCAGCGAAATCAGCAACCGTGCCGCCAGTGGCTACATGGATACGTTTGCCGAGGTCGACGAAAATGAGCACAAGCTGCTGGAAAACCTGTTCAACCACAGCAAAACCTTTTCCAATGCCCACAAGATACCGGCCGGCATCCGTTATCAACTGGTCGATCTTGCGCTCAAATCGGCCGATATCGAAGAAGCGACACGGCTCATGTCCGGACTGAATTCGGTGCCGCCGGGAACCAGCCGCTTCGACTGGCAATTGCGTCAGTCGCGGGTGTTGGTCCTGGGCGGTCGTTACCAGGAGGGCGATCGGGTGCTGCAGGGCCTGATCAGTGAATACCTTGAACCGGATCCACAGGCGACCGATCGAATTCTACAGGTACTGTTCGACCTGCAAACCGTCGGCCTGCATGAGCAGGCGATTACCCATTTTAACCACCTGCTGCGGCTCGACCTGGAACCCAGGCGCCGGCGTGAAATCCTGTACTGGATCGCCGATTCCTGGCGCGGCCAGCAGAAATTCGAACAGGCCGCCTTGCTTTACCTGCAATCGGCGATGCTGCCGGCGCCGGACTCGATGGATCCGTGGGCGCAAACCGCGAGGTTCAACGCCGCCGAAAGTCTGCAGGCGGCGGGTCTGATCGACGATGCGCGCCGCATTTACCAGGCCCTGCTTGCTGTCACCGACGATGCCGCGCGGCGCTCGGTGTTGAACCACAAGGTTCAGCAACTGTGGCTCACCCAGGCGGTGCAGTAGTCGCCTGGAAAATTCCCGGGCAACAATCTGCCGGGCTTGAAAAATTATCCGTATAACCGCATATACAGCCGTTAAATCCCCTTTGTCAGCAGAGAGAACGAGAGATGACAACAACCAATAATACCGAAACCCGTGGTTTCGAAACCGAAGTTAACCAACTACTGGATCTGATGGTCCATTCGCTTTACTCGAACAAGGACATATTCCTGCGCGAGTTGATATCGAATGCCTCCGACGCCTGTGATCGCCTGCGCTTCAGCGCGATATCGAACGCAGACCTGTACGAGAAAGATATCGAACTCAAAATCAAGATCGCTTATGACAAGGATGAACGCAGCATCACTATCAGCGACAACGGTATCGGCATGAGCCGTGAAGAAGTCATCGATCACATCGGCACCATTGCAAAATCTGGAACCCGCTCCTTCCTCGATTCGATAACCGGCGATGAGAAAAACGATGCCCGTCTCATCGGCCAGTTCGGTGTCGGATTTTATTCGTCGTTTATCGTCGCCGAAGAAGTCACGCTGCGCACGCGCAAGGCCGGTGAAGCGGCCGACCAGGGCGTGGAATGGGTATCGCAGGGCAAGGGTGAATATAATATCGCCTCGCTTGACAAGCCGGCTCGCGGCACCGAGATCGTCCTCAAGTTGCGCGAGGGCGAAGACGAGTTTCTGAATGACTGGAAATTGCGCTCCATCATTACCGAGTATTCAGACCACATCGGTTTTCCGGTAGTCATGGACAAAAAGGTAGAGCCGGAATCGGAGGAAGGTGAAACCGTCATCGAAGAGGAAACCGTCAACCAGGCGTCGGCGTTGTGGACGTGTGACCGCTCCGATATCAAGGATGAAGAGTACGTCGAGTTCTACAAGCATGTCGCACATGACTTCGAGGACCCGATCAACTGGAGTCACAATCGTGTCGAGGGCACCAACGAGTACACCTCGCTGCTTTATATCCCGTCGCGCGCCCCCTACGATCTCTATGACCGGGAATCACGCCATGGCATCAAGCTTTACGTGCAACGGGTCTTCATCATGGAAGATGCGGAAAAGTTGATGCCGCGCTACCTGCGTTTCGTGCGTGGATTGATCGATTCCAACGATCTGCCCCTCAACGTTTCACGCGAAATTCTGCAGGGCAGCAAGATTATCGACAGTATCCGCAACGGCTCGGTCAAGAAGGTACTGGGCATGCTCGGCAGCATGGCCAAAAACGATCCGGAAAAATACCAGAAATTCTGGAATGAATTCGGCCGCGTACTGAAGGAAGGACCTGCGGAGGATTTTGCCAATCGCGAAAAAATTGGCAAGTTACTCCGCTTTGCCACCAGTCAGACCGATGCCGAGGAGCAAAACGTTTCCCTGGATGACTACATCGGTCGTATGGCGGAGGGACAGGACAAGATTTACTATATCGCGGCCGACACGCATGCCGCCGCCAAGAGCAGTCCGCACCTGGAAATTTTCCGCAAGAAGGGCATCGAAGTTTTGCTGCTTTGCGACCGCGTCGACGAGTGGCTAACCTCCCACCTGATGGAATACGAGGGCAAGAAGTTGCAATCGGTGGCCAAGGGTGAACTCGATCTCGGTGATGACGAGGAATCTGAAAAGGAACTGGAGAAAAAAGCCAAATCGGCTGAAAAATTGCTAAAGCGCATGAAAAAATCACTCGAGGACAAGGTCGAGGAGGTGCGCGTTACCAACCGCCTGACCGATTCGCCGGCCTGTATCGTGTTGAACGAGCAGGATATGGCTATGCACATGCAGCGCATCCTCAAGGAAGCCGGGCACGATATGCCGAGTTCCAGACCTGTTCTTGAAATCAACCCGGATCATCCCATCGTCAAGAAGCTCGACGGTGAGAAGTCGAAGAAGAAGTTTGACGACTGGTCTGCTATATTATTTGATCAGGCCTTGCTGGCTGAAGGTGGACAACTGGAAGATCCAGCCGGTTTTGTTGCGAAACTCAACAAGATGTTGGTAACCATTGCCCGATAATACGACGATACGAAAATTTATCCGCCACCCGGTGGATGTGCCGATACAGGTCGCTTACAGCCGGGTGGAGGATGAACAGGATATTGAAGATAACCTCGACCAGACAATTACCAACGTCAGTCTCGGCGGTCTCGCCTTCGTATCGCAGACGCCATTAACCGTGCTCGACCGCGTTCGCATTACCATCCCCATACTGGACCGGGACAACAGCCTGATTGGTAACGTGGCGTGGTGCGAAGAAGCGGATAGAGGTTATGAAATCGGTATCGAGTTCGAGAAGTCCAGGGACTTTTTTCGCATGCGCATGATCGAACAGATTTGCCATATCGAACACTACCGCAGAGAGGTCCTGCACACGCAGGGCCGTGAACTGAGCGCACAGGAAGCTGCTGCGGAGTGGATTTCGAAATACGCCAGCGATTTCCCCGAACTCTAGTGGTCGAACAACTAAGGTTTGATGGATACAGAGCGTCCCAAATCGGCCAAGGCAAGGCGCAGTCCGCAGGGAAGACCCACTGCACTCGCTGCGCTCGCGGGGTCGGCCCTGGCATGCCCTTTTCAAGGACTGCAACG
>JAAEPH010000165.1 GCA_024232855.1 Gammaproteobacteria bacterium | reverse complement strand
CAAAGATCGCGCAGTATATTGATTTCACAAGGAAATATCCGAAGAAGTCTCGTATCGGTGATTACGAGCGACTGAGGATATATTTCTTGTGGAATCAATAGACAAGCGAGATTGTGCATATTTATGAATTTTCCGGGTTAGCCCGCGCCGTAAAATTATTCCAACGTTAATTTTTGGCAGCTCGTCGCGGAACTCCACAATCCCGGAAATTTCGTATCCGCTGAGTTTTTCGCGGCAATGCGAGATGATCGGATGTTCCGGGGACGGGAAATCCGGGTTTCCGCCGATTTCCGGTTCGATGGTCAGGCGTCAACCAGGTAGCGGCTGATTCTGGCCAGCGTCATATATAAAAACTGGCGCCGCGCATTACCGACCCCACGCATGTCATCAATTTCCATCGCCAGCAAAATCTCCGAACATTCGCGATGCAATATTTGCATTTCCCCCTGCCAGTCCAGATTCCCCAGGTAAATTAGCCAGGTGCGCGCCGCGCGATAGTAAAGTAGATCGGTCATTTCGCGCAGCGAGTCATTACCAATCTGGGCGATGATGAGCGCGTGCAGTTCGTTGCACAGGCGAGCATAGGCGGTTAAATCCGCGGGTTTCTTTCCAAGGGTATCCACTCGTTCGCATAGATCCCTGAGAGCTTCAATCGTGCCCGGCGACGGTCTGGCGGGAGACAGGTCGCCCATCAACTCGGCGAGTCGCATGCGCAGCTCGTAGATGTCCCTGAAGGTTTTAATGTCGACTTCACTCACGATCGTGCCGACACCGTTACGCGTCTCGAGCAGGCCTTCGTAATTCAAGCGCTGAAGCACGTTGCGAACCGGGGTTCGACTGACCTCGAATTCATCGGCCAACAGGGCTTCGTTAAGCAGGGTTCCCGGTGGATATTCGAGCAGGCAAATGCGCTCCCGGATCGCTTCGTATATGCGCTCGAAACGTTCTGTCTGACTTTCACGCCGCCGCGAGGATTTTCTGGTTTCCTTTACCGCCATTCCTGAAGATTTTCCGCTTTCGGTATAGACCGTAAATATTAAAGCCGGGCTAGGTAGATTGCCCCCAATCCATATGGAAAAGCTGACCGTAGCCCTCGATAACATCGCTAATATTTGCTCTACGTAAACAGTCCCACATCATCGCCTGGTTAGAGCATATAACCGGTTTACCGGCTACATCTTCGATCTCCTGCAATACATCGAGGGTACGAATACCACCGCAACTGACAAAAATAGCATCGGCGTCGGGTCGATCCACGCTGAGTGCAAAATCCCGGATGAACGATGGCTTGATACGACCCATAGCTTCGCAATCCTCAATATTCAAACCCTGGATGTCGAGTACATCAAAGCCCTTTTGCTCAAGGTATACCGCTTCCATGGTATTGATTTCATCGAGATACGGGGTTGCAACGACGATCTTCTTCGCATCGAATCGACGCAAGGCGCTGACAGCACCGGTAACCAGGGTCGAGGCTTTGGCCCATGGCGCACCCCGCCTGATTTCCTCACGTACGCGGTCTTCACCAATCACGATGGATCCCGAAGTGCAGGCATAGTAGATCACGCTCGGGCGTGCCTGTGGTTGCAGAATCGAAGCCGCCTCGGCCATGCCATCGATTTGTTCCGCCAGCCTCGCGATATTGCAATCGTTGTGAGTTTTAAGGCGGGTCACACTTGGGCCGACCCCCTCGGGGCAAAGGCGGAATATATTTTCCTCCATTACAAGGTCCATCGAGAGAATGATGAAACCGAGCAAAGCGCGGTTGTGGGTACCATCGTCATAGATGACTTCACGCGGTGTAGAACGAACTTCGTGTGCTGATACTGCCGCTGACATGATTGTTTCCTGAATTGGTGATGGATTTTCAATGAGTATACACATAAACCTGTAGCTTTATATAGCTGCCAAGCTATGCCTCTTGAAGAATAATATACAAGTTATCCCTATTTATAGAAAGCGCTAGTTTCACAGACATCCAGTTAATTTCTAACTCCCTGTATTTATTGTTTATTTTCATCTTCTGGCTCTACCTCGCTGCAATTACAAAAAACATTTTGACAGGCGGGGAGTGATTTAAGTAAGCTCTTGCGATCAGCGCTATATACAGCTAACCGAATCAGGAGAATACACCATGTCGCAACAACCCCAGGTAATGGGTACCGAAACCGAGATGCTGCCACTTTTTCAGGCGCGCACTAGAGAACTGCAACGTCGCCTCGAGGATGAAGGCATTGATATCCTTCTCATTACCCATGCCGATTCGATTTATTATTACTCGGCGTATTGGGGCGACCTCGGCCTTGAATTCGGTCGGCCAACCATTCTAGCTGTCGCCAGTAACGGTGACGTCACGCTGATTACGGCGGGGTCCGAGACACTTATGGCACAGGCGATGACCTGGGTCGATGATCTGGCCTTTTATTCGGATGGTGTGGGTGAAGAATGGCGCGACCCGCTCAAAAAAGCACTCGGCAACAACCCTGGTAATTTGCGCATTGCAACCGAGCGCAACTCTATTCCAGCCGTAATCTCGAATTATCTGAATGAAACAGTCGGCACCAATCTGACAAATGGTACACCGATTATCGCCGATATGCGCATGATCAAATCCCCTGAGGAACTCAATATGGTTCGCCAGGCTGGCCAGGTCGCGGTTGCGATGGGTATAGCCGGGCGAGATTCAATGGCGGTTGGAGTGCCCGAATACGAAGTATCGATTGCCTGCATGAATGCTGGCACGCGAAAAGCCGCCGAAATTATTGCAGCCGAAGATCAACAGTCATTGATGAGCCCGATGATTCATAACCTTCAGGCTATACAGTCTGGAAAATACACCAGCTACACCCATCTGCACCCACGGGTTAAAAAGCTGGAATATGGTGACCCGGTTTACATGTGCTTTTGCTCAATTACTCACTTCAAACAATTAAAAATTGGCTACGATCGCGAGTATTTTGTTGGCTGCGTAGAAGATGAAATCGCACGTATTTACAACACTGCAATCGAAGCGCAGGCTGCATCATTACGAGAAATGCGCCCGGGCGCTATCGCCGAAGATGTCCACAAAGCGGCCGACGATGTTTATCAGGCAGCGGGATTTGCACCTTCCTATCGAACCGGTCGCGCTCTGGGATTTTCCTCGCTGGAAGAACCTCAATTGAAGTATGGTGATAAAACGCCACTTCGGCCCGGCATGGTGTTCGCCGTCGATGGCGGTATCACGGTACCCGATGTCTTTGGTGCAAGAGTCGGCGATACAGTAATAGTGACCGACGATGGCATTGAAATTGCCACCGAACATCCACGCGATCTGTTGGTGGTTTAAACGTGAGTAGCAATACTTTTGATGCAGTGGTCATCGGTGCCGCGATTGGCTACGAACTCGCCAGGAAAGGACGTCGTACGCTGAACATCGATATGCTGCCGGTCGCCGGCTACGGATCGACATCCAATTCCTGCGCCATTATCCGGCTTTACTGCTCAACACTCGATGGTTGTGCAATGGCCTATGACGGCTACTACTGGAAGAACCGGGCGGACTACCTGCAGGCACCCGAAGGCGAGCAGCTGGCAAGTTTCAACGAGTGCGGGAATTTGATCATGAAAACCAGCCTGAACGACGGTCTTCGCAAACAGCTGGTCCATCTCGATGCGCTCGACATCCCCTATGAACACTGGAGCAACGAACAGATTCTGGCGCGTTACCCCTTTTACAATGTTTCGAATTTCGCGCCGGCCAAAAACCTGGATGACCCGGATTTTGGCGAGCCGACCGGTGGCGAGCTCAATGGCGCCATCATGTTCCCCAGGGGCGGTTATATCTCGGATCCGCAGTTCGCGACCCGAAATATCCAGCTTGCAGCGGAGCGAGCGGGCGCAAGGTTTCGCTTCAACAGCCGGGTAAAAGAAATTCCCACCCATAATCCTAGAAAACGCAGTAGGATCACGAAAGTCTGCACACCAAAAGTAGGCGCTTTAGGCGAGCGATTGATTCATCGGTATGCCGCATCACTAGCTATATGAAAAAAGTGCTTATCACCAATAAGGTGACCAGCGGAACGCCGCCCGCTTTTTT
>JAAEPH010000164.1 GCA_024232855.1 Gammaproteobacteria bacterium | reverse complement strand
CGTGATATTGTGTATCATCGACGTCAAGGCCGATGTGGATTATATTCTGTTTCATAGACGCTTCTCCTCAAATCGTTAGTGGTCAAGAAATACTACCACTTAGAGGTTCCATCATTGATGGTAGTCCTCGGTTCAGGTAAAGGGTGGGGCGTCTATATCTTCTATACTTTCCTTCGACTAATCTCTCCGTTGCGAATAGTCGGTTGCCCGTTGATAATTTGATTCCGCCCTGGCCCTGGCAAGCGCCACTAATTTTTCCCTGGACATTACCTTCACCGGCCTACGAGCATTCGCCGACTGAATCGGCGGCACTTTTGTTAGCACGCTATCATTGCTAGCGGATTTACTTTCTTCAGCATTGGTACTGTGATCATGGGGAGATTCAGCAACCGACGTGGTTTGTGTAGGTTCGATTAGCCACTCTTCCATCTTGAACTCTGCCAGGGCTCGCGCCAGGCCGCGCAGGTAGGGAATATCCGAATTCGGTTCCTCAGAGGTTTTTAACTCATGCACTAGCTCTGTCAGTGCGGTCCCGGCTTCACCTACGGCTTTGATCACATGTTTTCCCGGCGGAACCGTCTTGTCTATTACCCGGTTCAACAATTGTTCATATTCCCAGGCAAACTCACTAATCTTGAGTGCCCCAACCAGTCGACCACTACCCTTGATTGTGTGGAATGCACGGCAAATATTTTTCAATGCATTCTCGTCTTCGGAGTACAGCATCCAGTCCTTTTGCAATCGCACTATATTTGCTGACTCTTCTTCGGCCTCTTCGAGATAAATTTCCAGAATTTCCGCGTCACAACCCGGCTTCAGAACTTCAACTCCATCGTTAACCTGCAGGATATCTACAGTTCCAGGCTGCTCTGAAACAGCTGTTTTCGCAACATCGCGATCCACTTCAGGGGTATTACCTGTAGATTCTGTAACCGATTTAGTACTGCTATTAGATTCGTCACTGGCCTGCCGTTCTGCTTCAGATCCTTGAGGCGACATGATGACCGTGGAATCCATTTGCGCGCTCCCGGCAACTACACCGACATCCGATTCCCCGCGCCTGACTTGCGTCGACTCGAGAGTCCTGGACAAGTCGAAGGTCTCGACATCGGGCTCCGGCATGACTGGAGTCCGCGATTGATCCAGTTCTTCGACAACTGCATCCTGTTTTAAAACCTGGGTGTCTTCCGGGTTGTCTTCAGCGAGGCGATCCTGCGACGCCGCTGGCCCTGTTGCTTCGAGATTCACATCGGCTTCTTCCTGCAGTGTCACCAAGCTACGCTTAACCCTCTTGGCCTCTCTATGACTATCCAGACTAGCCAGTAACCTCTGTAGGTGATGATCGGCCAGATCAAGAATGCCTTCGGCATCGTTACGATGCTCACCCAGGGCTTCGAGGTAGTATTCCAGGCTAACCACGATCTGCGATAAGGAATCGAGATGTGAGCTTTCCATGAAATGGTCGATCTGGTAACCCCGGAGGTACTTAAGCAATCCGTCTACCACATCGATCACGCGTTGCTGCTCGAACACTTGTATAGCACCGCGTGATTCCAGCATCAGGGCTATACACAGATCAATATTTTCGCTGCGCTCAGGATACTTGATAAATTCGAGAATCGCAGTTTTGGTTTTCTGGATATCCTCCAGCGCCACGGTAACCACCGTTGACAGTGCGCTGTCCTGCTCATGGTGGCGTGAAAAATCAGGCTCAGTGCGTGTTTGTTCTGTTCGCTCCGATTGTCGCTTCGACATCTGATCGAGCGCCTGCTCCACCTGCAACAACTCGGCGGCCATCGATAGCAATTGATCCCGGTCAACCGTCTGGTCTGCAGTGAGAATCTGCTTGACCGATTCGATATGTGCCTCAATCAGCTGGCGCTCCTCCCCCAGCCCAATCATTGCGAGGGTATCGGATATGACATGCATTTCCTGGGGCAGATCCTTGAGTGCATCGATCTGTGACAATCCACCGTTTACATAAACATAAAATTCGAGCGCCGACCTGATACTTTCAACCTCGGTTTTCATCGACTCGGCCACGGTCTTCAACAATGCCTGGTTGGGGCCAGCAATGTTATCCTGTACCTCGCTTCGCGCCGATTCTGACGGTAAAAACTGCTCGAGGCGATAGGCCGTCTTGATTACCTGGGCCTTGGACCCGTTGCATTCTGGCTGGGCAATGTAATACAGGAAATTCTTGATTAATTCGACCGGTTGGTGTTTCAACAGGCCGCGTTCACCGCTAATCAGGATCACCCGGAAAAGGGCATCCACCTTGCCGAGCAGGTTTTTAATCGACACACCCAACTCAAACTGGTGGTGCGCAACCGACTCGACCAATGCGCCCACAATCCACCAGATACGCGCAATCTGTTCCAAAACCGATCGCTTTTTGAGCAATTCACATATTTGTTCGAGCCGCTTAAGATTTTCTCCAACTGACTTGTCGCGGATAATATTGACCAGTGCCAGTTGATAGACGGGGCGCAACTTTTTGGCAAGCAGCCGCGATTCCTGGTTGCTCGCGTCATCAATTGATCCAATCTCTGCCTCGCCCTCATGCATCGACAAGTCGGGAAGGAACAATAGCTTTTCAGAAAATAAATCCTGATTCCGAACCGCTCGAACATCATTGAACAGCGGCAATATTGCAATCGGATTGTCATGGTGGCCGGACTGGATGTTCTCGAGGTAACCAGGTAACTGCAATACCGCTTGCAACAAAACCTTGAGGGCCTGGTCATCGTCTGAATCGTTTTTGGCGACTACGTAATCAACCAGCGCAACCATTTCTTCGGTCAACATGGCGGCGCCATATTGCTCGATCATGACCAGCACACCCTGGACCACAGCGAGGTGATGCCTGACCCCATCCAGCAGACCTTGCTCGTTTTTTTCTATATGACGCTTGAGATCCGTCTGGATTTCAGACAGGCTATCGTCGATGGCCTGTTTCACCCATCCAAGCGCACTGTGCCTGATCGAATTATCCTGTGCGTTCATCGGATGCCTATTTCTCCGAGGTATGCAACAGGAATCTCGACGGGATTCAGGTCCAGTTTAATGATTCGAATCGAGCCCATAACCGCCAATAAACAGGTTTATTGTCGATTTGTCAAAACAAAAACCCAAACCTGGGTGGCCCATCACAGTCTTATTTATAGCCATTTCGGCGAAAAAGGGCCATTCGGAGGTATTGTCAACTTAACAAACAATCAGTCAAACTGACAGCATGAATCAAACAAAGTTGCTTTATCACGGGTACCGTTTTCCACCTGAAATCATCAGTCGCGCGGTCTGGTTGTACCATAGATTTTGCATTAGCTTCCGTGATGTCGAAGATCTTCTGGCCGAACGTGGAATTGTAGTTTCCTACGAAACTATCCGCCAGTGGTGTAACACGTTCGGCCCAGTGTATGCACGAACGATCAAAAGGCGTCGGGGCCGGTTAGGCGACACCTGGTATCTGGATGAAGTGTATATCGTAACGGTTCGAGGTGAGCGTCGATACCTGTGGCGAGCCGTTGATCAAGACGGCGATGTTCTTGATATCCTGGTGCAAAAACGTAAAAACAAACAAGCGGCAGTGCGTTTTTCCAAGAAACTGATGAAAGGGCAGGGTCGCTCTGCCAGAGAGATTGTCACGGACAAACTCTCTAGTTACGGTGCGGCGAGAAAAGCAGTCATGCCCACTTCAATGCATTGCCATGAGCGCTATGCAAATAATCGTGCCGAGGTATCGCATGAACACACGCGAGAGCAAGAGCGACAGATGCGAAGGTTCAAGTCACCGGGCCAAGCGCAACGATTCCTGGCTGTTCACAGTCAGGTTCACAATCTCTTTCGTGTCGGCCGACATCTCCATCGGGCTGCCAACTATCGACTGCTGAGAAATCGATCATTTGAAACCTGGCAGCAGGTAACGTGTGTCTATTGAATGAGAAAGAGTACATTCGTGCGGATAATTTTGCTTTTGTTGGTTAACTTGACAGTACGATTGTGAGCTCACCGATTGGGGCCGAAAAAGCCGATTCCCGTGGACCAAAAGACTAGTAAGTCTATGGGTCCATGAACGAAAATCGACGTAACTGATTGAAGCTAAAAGAGAAATTGGCTCCCCGGCCCGGGCTCGAACCAGGGACCCATTGATTAACAGTCAATTGCTCTACCAACTGAGCTACCGGGGAATAGAGGATGCGCATTCTAATGGAATAACAAATATACGGCAACCAGATTTGTATCGCAGGCCGCGGTGGGAATTTGGATTTTGACCTGTGTCGCCTGACTGCCCGCGAGGCGTTCAGTCGCGCTGGTGGTCGAGCGGGTCGTATTCCTTACCGCAGGTGCGCGCGCAGATTGAGAGCTTGCCGTCGTCAATCGATTTGCGGTCCCAGCTCGCGGGGATCGCCTGCTGAAACATCGGGCCTTCAACCACGGCCTTCTGTCCATGTATGCGCGCATCCAGGGCGGCGCTGCCACCATGGCGTTCGATCAGCTCGGCGAACTGCCTGCGCTCGGGCGTGCTGGTTTCGCTGAACACGGCGCCGAGCCAGCAGCAGGGCAGGGCGTAGCCCTGCGCCGACAGGTATATCTTGCGCTTGCGCCCGGCTCTACCTTGCAGTTGATTTCGACCTTGTCGAGGTAAGTCTGGTATTCGCCGTAGCGTTGCTTGACGATCTCGAGGTTACCGAAGGCCGGGTTTTGATAGTCGGCATTTTGCGGTTGTTACAGCCAGTATTCGAAACTGCCTTCTTTATCGAGCACGTCGAAGCGATCCGAGGTCTCCAGCTCGCCGGCGCTGGTGAAGCGCCCGGTCTTGCGTACAAAAAACTCCTTGAAGCCCATATCATCGGCGAGCTTGCGCGCCTGTTCGACCTGGTGTTCGTTGTGGCGGAAGACGAGAAAATCCCATTCCGCCCGTCCGCCGGCCTCGATGAAGCTCTCGGCGCTGCGCATCACGGTTTTCCAGTCTGCGCCGCGCCGGTACAGGTGGTTGGTATCCTCGAGTCCGTCGATACCGAAGCGCAGGTAGTGGGGTCCCGCTTTCATGATTTCGGCCAACTCCCGCCACCACTCGGGCCGGCGCGCCGAGCCATTGGTGTGCAGATCCAGGTTCAGATTTGGTCCGTGTTCGCGCAGGTAACGGAACACTTCCATGCAATCATGCGCCACGATCGGGTCGCCATAATTGCCGCAGGCGTAGATGCGCTTCAGGCGGGCGACAAAATCGGGCAGTAGAATTGCCTTGATATCGGCAAGTGACAGTTCGCTGAGCGGCATGTCGGGGTTGACCGCACCGCCGTGAACATTGCGCGCGCACATCGGGCAGGCGGCGTTGCAGCGATGCGTCAGTTCGAGGTGAACGATGCGCAGGTCGTCGTAATAATACAGCGACGATGCGCTAGCTGCGGGGTTTTCAGCGGCCACAGTCATCGTTTGGGTTGCGTCGGATGACGTCACGCCCCTGGGCGCGAAGCTGGCTAGCTAAATTTGAAACTGCTAAAGTGGGGGATGGTTTTATGGCGCGAACGCGCTTTGACAAATCGTTAAGCACGGCTGGCTCGTATAGTAGTTAGAACAGGGGATACGGGCGAAGTATACAAAGCCGCCGCCCGCTGTAAAGCTCCGTCTGTCTATCATTGATGAATTTATTTGCATGTCCAGGAATTTCCAACTCGAAACCGAATTTCAACCCACCGGCGACCAGCCCGAGGCAATCGATGCGCTGATACAGGGCATCGAGGATGGGCTGATGCATCAGACGCTGCTCGGGGTTACCGGTTCGGGGAAAACCTTTACCGCGGCGAACGTCATTCAGCGGCTCGAACGCCCGGCGATCATCATGGCTCACAACAAGACCCTGGCGGCGCAGCTATACGGTGAAATGAAGGAGTTCTTTCCGCGAAATTCGGTCCAGTATTTCGTTTCCTATTACGACTATTACCAGCCCGAAGCCTATGTGCCGGCTTCTGACACATTCATCGAAAAAGACGCCTCGATCAACGATCACATCGAACAGATGCGCCTGTCGGCCACCAAATCGCTGATGGAGCGCCGCGATACCATTATCGTCGCGTCGGTATCGGCGATTTACGGTCTCGGCGATCCCGATTCCTACCTGAAGATGCTGCTGCACCTGGTCGTCGGTGACGAAATTGATCAGCGCAACATCCTGCGGCGGCTCGCGGAGTTGCAGTACAAGCGCAACGATTTCGAGCTCAAGCGCGGCACTTACCGCGTGCGCGGCGAGGTGATCGACGTGCATCCGGCCGACTCGGAGCGCGAGGCGGTGCGTATCGAACTGTTCGATACGGAGGTTGAAAAGCTCAGCTTCTTCGACCCGCTCACCGGCGAGGTCAGTAAAAATGTCAAGCGTGTTACCATCTACCCGAAAACGCATTACGCCACACCGCGCGAGGTCATTCTCGGGGTTATCCCCGAGATCAGGGAGGAATTGCAGGAACGCCTCGCCGAGCTCAACGCGATCAACAAGCTGGTCGAGACGCAGCGGCTCGAACAACGCGTCAACTATGACATCGAGATGATGCGCGAACTTGGCTATTGCAGCGGCATCGAGAACTATTCGCGCTTCCTGTCCGGGCGCAAGGTGGGCGAGCCGCCACCGACCCTGTTCGACTACCTCCCCGACGATTGCCTGTTGTTCATCGACGAGAGCCACGTTTCGGTGCCGCAGATCGGCGGCATGTATCGCGGCGACCGCTCGCGCAAGGAAACCCTGGTCGAATACGGCTTTCGCCTGCCGTCGGCGCTCGACAACCGGCCGCTGCGCTTCGACGAGTTCGAGCGCATGTCGCCGCAGACCATCTTCGTCTCGGCGACGCCGGGGGATTACGAGAACAAGTTCAGCGGCGCCGTGGTCGAACAGGTCGTGCGCCCGACCGGGCTGGTCGACCCGCGTGTCGAAGTGCGCCCGGCGACGACCCAGGTCGACGACGTGCTGTCGGAAATCAACAAGCGTGCCGAACTCGGCGAACGGGTGTTGATCACGACGCTGACAAAACGCATGGCCGAGGACTTGACCGATTACCTCGGCGAGCACGGCGTGCGCGTGCGTTACCTGCATTCCGATATCGATACCGTCGAGCGCATGGAAATCATTCGCGATCTACGCCTCGGCGAGTTTGACGTGCTGGTCGGCATCAACCTGTTGCGCGAGGGGCTCGATATGCCGGAAGTATCCCTGGTCGCCATTCTGGATGCGGACAAGGAAGGCTTCCTGCGCTCGGACCGGGCCCTGATCCAGACCATCGGCCGCGCCGCGCGCAACATCAACGGCATGTCGATTCTGTACGCGGACCGGGTCACCGGGTCGATGCAGCGCGCCATCGATGAAACCGACCGGCGTCGCGAAAAGCAGTTGCGCTACAACGAGGAACACGGCATCACGCCGAAGGGAATCATCAAGCGCATCACCGACGTCATGGACCTGGGTGAGTCCGCCAGGACCGGGCGTGGGCGTGAGCGTTACGATCGTGTTGCCGAGGCCCACCCGGGTTACGAGAAACTCAGCGCCGCTCAGTTAAACGCCAGATTGAAAAAGCTCGAGAACACCATGTACGCGCACGCGCGCGATCTCGAATTCGAGGAAGCCGCGCGCCTGCGCGACGAAATCTCCGATATCAAGCAGCGGTTTTTCAAGACATCGGAACTCGACGCCATCTAACCCGCATATCTCACCAGGGGGTGGGATGGCGGTTCTCGGCTCCTGCCTCCACCGCATTCGTGCTTCCTTGCACATCATCGCGCAGGGCTTTGGATTCACAAGGGATTTTCTGAAGGAGCGGAATAACAGTGCGTAACCCGCTGAAGAAAATTCCTTGTTGATTCAAAGAACAAGCGAGGGCCCGCCATCCTGGTGAGATATGCGGGTTAAACCCCACCCGTCATCCCGCCGGGATGACGAAAGGTCAGAGATTCATGGAATTGATCATCGAGCGCATGCTGTTGAGCGCCAGCGGGGAATTGCCGTTGCGGCCGTACTTGATGCGGTTGTAAAGCTCGATGATGCCCGCGAGTTGCTCGTGCTGTGAAAACTCCTGTTGTGACACGCGATGAAGAAAAGCGCGCGTATCCTCGGACGGCTTTCTTTCGAAACCGCGCTTCGCCAGCTGCCGAAGCAGGCGGTTGAACAGTATTTCATAGGCCTCCGGTCTCGGCGGGCGTTCGCGATACCAGTAGACGAGCCAGAACAAGCCGGTTACCGCGACCAGCAACACCACCAGCGCGATGACCATGTCCGACCAGTTATCGATGCCAAGATCGAGTTTGTTGAGAAACAGACGCTGTCGTCGATCGTCGTAGTTCAGCACCCAGTCATTCCAGCTGTGTTTCACATTATCCCAGCGGTACAGCAGGTTGCCGAAAATCGGGTTGCGATTATGAATGCGAAAACTCGATATCTCGTCGGCTAGCGCATTGTCGAGACCCTCTTCGATTCGGCTCGGGGATACTGCCGCGGTCGGATCGACACGCAGCCAGCCCTTGCCCTTGATCCAGACTTCGGTCCAGGCATGGGCATCGGACTGGCGCACGATCAGGTAATCACCGACGGTGTTGTATTCGCCGCCCTGGTAACCGGTAACGATGCGCGCGGGAATGCCGGCGGCGCGCATCAACAATGCGAAACTACCGGAATAGTGCTCGCAGAAGCCCCGGCGGGTGCCGAACAGGAATTCGTCGACGACATTATTGCCGAGCGGGGGAGGCTTCAGCGTGTAGTAAAACTCTTGCTCGCGAAACATTTTCAATACTTCGCCGATGATGTCTTCGCTGCTTTCAAAGCGCCTGGCCAGTGACCTGCCGAGTGCGATGGTCTGGCGATTGAATTTCTCGGGAAAGCTCGTCGCCAGCCGCAGATAGCCTACCGATTCGTTGCTCCCTATCAGGTGGACCGGGCGCGACTCCATCGAGTAGCGCAGCAGATCATTTATTTTTTTCTTGCTGATGAGTTGAAAATCCTCGGTCATGATGCTGTCGGCGATCAACCGCGTCGGCACATCGAGCGCCAGCAACCAGTGCTCGCCGTTTGGTTCCAGGGTGATCGTATACCTGATGGGGGTCGTCGATTCCGCCTGGTAAAACTGCTTCAAAGGCTTTCTCGGTGTTTGCCACCAACGGTAACCGTTGTAATGCGCCATCACCGGTCCGCGCCAGTAGAGCTGGCTCTGCGGCGGAACCGTGCCTTCGAAGTCCACCCTGAAGGCAACCTCGTTGCTGCGAATCAGGTTACTGATCTTGCCCGGCGACATGTTGTCGCTGAGGCCGGTAATGCCGCCGCGTTGTTCACTGGTCAATCCCCATAAGGGACCGGGCACGCGCGGCACCAGCACGAACAGGATCAGCATCAACGGAATCGACAGCAGTACCAGGCGGGTGCTGGAGAGCAGTAGTTCCTTCACCGAGACGTTTTCCTCGCGCTGGTTGATCGCTATCAGGCTGGCGGTAATCACGATCAGCGTAGCAAACATCATGACCGCGGTGGGGATACTCTGTGAGAACAGGAAGTGGGTTGCGATCAGGAAGTAACAGAGAAACACGAGAATGAGCAGGTCACGATGGCGCCGGCTTTCGAGAAATTTGAATGCAGACATGACCGTCAGCAGCGACAGGCCGGCGTCGCGGCCGACAACGGTCCAGTACTCGGCAAAAACGCCGATGCCGCCGGCAATGACCAGGGGAATCAACAACCACTTGGGAAATTCCCGCAGCCTGCCCAGGTTTTGCAGGCATCGCCAGCTCAGCGAAAACACGACTATGGCGCTGATCCACAGCGGCAGTTGACGAAAATGCGGGGCGATCGCAAACAGAAAGCAGAAGCACACCGCAAACACACTGCTGCGATTGGCGATTTCCAGCGAAATCGAGCGCATCGGCAGGTTTCGCTCAGCCGGCCTCAATTTTAAACTCCGCATCGTAATTCTGTTGCTGAAAAACGGCCAGGGTCTGCAAACAGATGTGCTTGTGGGCGCTGCCATAGCCTTGCTCGATAGTCGTACCCGGCAAGCGCAGCCCGTACTTCTGCTCTTCTCCTTCCGCGGCCAGTACCAGCGCCGTCATGAAACTCAGCTTTTCTTCGAGCGATCCCTGCGTGAGCAACTCCCAGTCGATCCACAGCGAAGGGCGTGCCTGACCCTGAAAGGTCTTGGTCAGCAATCCCTTTCCCTGGGCATAGGCCTTCCACGAGATATGACGCAGCGATTCGCCGACGCGATGTTCGCGCAGGCCCGCGAAATCATCTCCCTCGATGGTGCTGGTCGAGGTCTGGCCGTCGAACTGCTCAATCATCGATTGTTGCAGCCTGACGTCCCGCATTGGCTTGGGGTATATCAGCAGCGGGAGATCGTACCGGAGCCACCCCCAGGCGTGGAACAACCCGGTCGGGTAGCGGGTAAATACCGTGATTCCGCCCGGCCTGAACAAGCCGCGTTGCCGCGTAGGCAATTTCAGTTTTACGCTACCGCAAGTGGCCGCGTCGAGTTTCAGGTAAACCGGGGGCTGGTTGCCGTATTGAATACCGATCGCATAGCGTTTGGAAGTGTTTGGATGGCTGACTTCGAACTCCAGTTCGCAGGCCTCGCCACAGAATACGGGCCGTGGAATCTGCAGCTTGACGGTGATGCCGAGCAGGTTCTTATGCGTATGCCAGAGGCTGATAATACCGAGCGACACCAGCATGAAGGTGAGTATAAACGCCATGCTGTTCTGATAATTGATCGCCGCCAGGAACAGTAGCAGCAGCATGATCGCGAACAGGTATCCAAACCGGGTCGGCAGGATATAGAGGCGACGGTTGTGCAGCCGTATGGCATCCCGGCTCGATGGATTGTGCGACTCAAACCAGTTGTCGAAATATCGACGCACGGGGCTCGGCAGGCTGAGCGAAATCATGGTGATGGTTTCAGGGAATCGGGGTCTGGTCCAGGATGTCCGCGACCATATCGCAGGTCGGGCGGCTGTGCTGTTCCGCCGGCGTCAGGCGGTGTTCGGCAATTACGCCAAACACCGACTGCACATCGCCCGGTTCGGCATGGCTACGACCATTCATGAGCGCCCAGGCTTTGCTCGCCTGGATGATAGCGAGCCCCGCGCGCGGCGAGATACCGTAAACAAACAGGCCCGGGTTACGGCTTGCCTGGATCAGGCGTTGCACGTAACTCAGCAGCGGCTCGGAACAATGAATGCTATCGACGGCGGCCTGGATAGCGACAAAGCGCTCGATGCTGATGACCGGACGCATCTGGTACATCAATTCTCGCGGGTTGCCGCCCGAGAGCAGCGCGCGTTCGGATTTCGCGTCGGGATAACCCAGCGACAACTTCATCATGAAGCGATCCAGCTGCGATTCGGGCAGCGGAAAGGTTCCGGACTGGTCGAGCGGGTTCTGGGTGCCGATCACGAAAAAAGGCTCCTCCAGGCGATGGGTTGCGCCTTCCACCGTGATCTGTTTTTCTTCCATGGCTTCGAGCAGGGCGCTCTGCGTTTTCGGGGTAGCGCGATTAATTTCGTCGGCCAGCAGAAAATGCGCGAATATGGGTCCCGGGTGGAACTTGAAAACCTGCAGTTCCGGATCGAAGATCGATACGCCAAGAATATCCGCGGGCAGTAAATCGCTGGTGAACTGTATGCGATTGAAGGCGAGACCGAATACCTGGGCAATCGATTGCGACAGCGTGGTTTTGCCAACCCCGGGCAGATCCTCTATCAGGCAGTGGCCACGCGCGATCAGGCAGCAAACGGCCAGTTTAACCTGCGTTGATTTGCCCAGAATTATGGTTTCGATGGCCGCAATGGCCTCGTTGATATCGGATTGAATATCCGCAATCGAGCTATCCGTTGTGTCCAGCATCAACCTGCTCATTTCTACTTAACCTGAGTTATCGACTGAGTTTAGCTGAATAAGTTAAAAACTGCCGTGATATAAGACACTCTAATCAAACCGTTTTACGATGTCCAAGCGGCTTCCAGGCGGGGGATATCACGTCCGGCATGCTGGAGCGCCCCAGTAAGCGCGCCGGGGTCAGGGTCATGGCGCCGTAACGCGCGTTGATTCGGTCCATGGCGCAATGCGCTCGCTGGCGTGCGGGGTGCTTGCGCTGGAACAGGTCCGCCTGGCAGGGCGCCGTCGGATTGAGCGCGACGATGCGAATCTGCCAGATCCCCTGGCCCTGCCAGTTACTTCTCAACCAGGCGTCGCCGAGCCTGTAGATTACCTTTTCGTCGTCGCTCGGTAACAGCGAGCGGCAGCGCGTGCTGAGCCAGCCCCGGTAGAGGCGCAGGCCGAACAGGAATTGATCGGCGACCAGGTGGTTGGCGCGCAGACGCTCACCCAGCTTGTACGCCATGTGCATCAGGTAGATGCGAATGGTGTTCGCGTCGCGCGTGTCGGGCGGCAGCACCTTGCCGTGCCCGATCGAGCCCGGCTCCGGAATCCGGCGGCGCACCGGTTCGGGGTCTAGCCCCTGCGCCATTAACCAGATGCGCCTGCCCGGGTTGCCGAAGCGCTTGCCGAGCACGCTGATCGGCAGCTTGCGCAGGTCCGCGCAGCGAAACACGCCGTAACGCGCCAGCATCCCCGCGATTCCCGAATTGACGCCGCATAACTCGGTTAGCGGAACCTCGGCGAGGCTGGCGCGGGCCTGCCGTGGTGGAATGATGGTCAAGCCATCGGGTTTTTGCTGGCTGGCGGCAAACTTGGCGGTAGTCTTGTCGCCGCTGACGCCGACCGAGCACAGAATGCCGGAATGCTCGAATACCGCTTGCTTGACGCGTCGCGCGATTTGCCGCGGCGCTCCCCACAGCTGCCGGCAGCGGGTCACGTCGAGGAAGGCTTCGTCGACGGAGAAGACTTCGATATCCGGCGTGAAGCGGGCGAGGGCGCGCATGATGTTGGTGGACACCTCGGCGTAGCGCCGCGGCCGGCTCGCCACCTGGATGAGGTTCGGGCACAGTTTCCTGGCCTGTCTGATGTGCATGCCGGTTTTAACTCCGCACGCGCGAGCCTCGTAGGAACTGGTAATGATACAGGTACCGATATCGCCGTTGGTGAGCGCGATCGGCCGTGCGCGCCAGCGCGGGTGGTCGACCTGTTCCACCGAGGCGAAGAAGGCGTTCATGTCGGCCAGCAAAATCACGCGCGGCCAGTCCGGGTCGATTCCGGTTTTCAACGGTAACGCCGCACTTGTCCCACCACCTTGCCCTGGATCTGCACCCGCGCCTGCGCCAGCACGCGATCAGCGACGGCGGGATTGTCGGTATACAGTCGCATGCGTTTACCGTCGAGGCGGCGAATGCGATTCAGCGTGAGCTGCTCGTTGTCGATCAGCGCAACCACGATATCGCCGTCACGCGCCGTGTGCTGGCTCTGGATGACGACAAAATCGCCCGCAAGGATTCCGGCTTCGAGCATGGAGTCATCACCGACGCGCAACGCGTAGCGTCCGGGTTCGGTCAACAGCTCGAGCAACTCGCCGCGCTGCCTGTCCTCGATCGCCTCCAGCGGGAAACCGGCCGCGATCCGCCCAAGCCGCGGCGGAAGCCGGTGCGCAATCGACAGGGGTAGCAGGGCGGGTAACAGGTCAGGCGGAGAATTCGGGTTCATCATCGGGGTCTCGGGTTATGAATACTATAGAGAACAAAGTGAGAACTTGCAACTCCATTATGAACCCTTCGGTCGAGCTCAGGCTGAACCCGGGGCAGGCCGGCACCAAATCCGCGCAAGAGAGGCATCGCCCTTTGCGTCCGCTGGGGTATAATGCCGCGAAAATTTGCCGAGGTAACGAACGACCATGAAAGATGCGGTAATTGTTTCGACCGCGCGCAGCCCGATCGGGGTCGCGTTCAAGGGAGCCCTGAACAACGTCAAGTCGCCTACCCTGACCGCGCACGCGATTCGCCACGCGGTCGAGCGCGCCGGCGTCAGCGGTGAAGAAATTGACGACGTGGTCATCGGTACGGTGCTGGCCGCGGGTACCGCCGGGATGAACATCGCTCGCCTGTCGTCGCTCGCGGCCGGGCTGCCGGTGACGGTCCCGGGACAGACCATCGACCGCCAGTGTTCATCCGGACTGATGGCGATTGCGACGGCGGCCAGGCAGATCATCGTTGAAGGCATGGAGGTTGTCGTCGCGGGCGGGCAGGATAATATTTCGGCGGTGCAAAACCGCTATTTCCCCTGGGTTGGTGAAGAAGCGGATGCGAACGTGATCGCGCATGCCGAGCATGCCTACATGCCCATGTTGCTGACCGCCGAAAACGTCGCTAATAGCTATGGCATTACGCGTGAAGCCCAGGATGAGTATGCCCTGCAGTCGCAGATGCGCACCGCCGCCGGACAGCAGTCCGGAGCCTTCGACGACGAGATAGCGCCGATTACGGCCACGCGCGCGATCAAGGACAAGGAGAGCGGCGACATCAGTTACCGTGACGAAACCCTGTCGAAGGATGAGGGCAACCGGCCGCAAACCACGCTCGAAGGGCTTGCCGGTCTCAATCCCGTGGTCGAAGGTGGCAGCATTACCGCCGGCAATGCGAGCCAATTGTCGGATGGCGCCTCCGCCTGCGTGCTGATGGAAGCATCGTTGGCGGAGAAAAGGGGCCTGCAGCCGCTGGGCATTTACCGTGGCATTGCCGTTGCCGGCAACGCGCCCGAGGAAATGGGAATCGGCCCCGTCTACGCGATTCCGAAACTGTTGCAAAAACACGGCCTCGGCATCGACGACATCGACCTGTGGGAACTCAACGAAGCCTTTGCCTGCCAGGCGGTTTACTGCCGCGACCAGCTCGGCATCGACAATGAGATATTCAATGTCAACGGTGGATCGATTTCGATCGGTCACCCCTATGGCATGACCGGCGCCCGTCTCACCGGACATATTCTGATCGAAGGCAAGCGCCGCGGGGCCAGGTATGTCGTTGTCTCCATGTGCGTGGGCGGCGGCATGGGCGCGGCCGGACTGTTCGAGGTGGCCTGATGAAATCTACAGGCCCCTTGCTGTATCACGGTTTCCCGTTACTGGTCATCGTGTTTCCGTTTATCTGGGTGGCGATGGCCGGTAACGATCGCATGCTCAAGGGTGAAGCGGGCATCGTTGAAAACGCGACCGTTATCTTCCTCGTGATCGCCATCGGTTACTGCATATCGTCGCTAGTACTGGCGAAACGACAGGACCTGTCGGCTTATCCCAGGGCCTGGCTGGTGCTGTTGATCCTGGGCGCCGCCTATTTCGCCCTCGAGGAAATATCCTATGGCCAGCATATGTTCGGTTGGGGTACGGCCGATACCTGGAAAGAGTTGAACGATCAGGACGAAACTAATCTGCATAACGTGCATGCGATGTTCGACCAGGTGCCGCGCGCCCTGCTGACATTTGGTATCCTGGTCGGTGGTGTCATATTACCGCTTTACTGGAAGTTCCGCGGTATCGAACGCGACGAATCCGACCGCTTCTACTGGCAATGGCCAACCGCGGAATGCGTTACGATCGGGCTGCTGGTTATTCTTATCAGGCCCATCCTCTCGATAGTCGACACCGATATCATCAATGCCGGTGAAACCAAGGAAAACCTGTTTGCGCTATTCATCATGCTGTATTGCATTTCGCTGCACTCGCGCCTGCGGTTGAGAGGTGAGACAGGCGCGAACGAAGATCCTGGCTAGCAGCATCGAGAGTCTGTGATGAAAGATAAGATATTCGAGCAATGCCAGGCGCTTTTCCCCGATTGGGCCGATCGTTCGAGCGCGGATTTCGAGTTTGACGATCCCAAGGGATTTTCATCCTTCACCATGGGGATTAGATGCCGGGTTGCGGCGAACCCGCCCGCGGTGCTTTACCGGCGGCTCGCCGGCAAGGAAAACGCGATCCTCGATTTCGCCACCGAAAAGGAAGTGTTCGTCACTCTCGGCGAGCAGGGTATCGCCGCCCATTGCCATCATTACGACGATTTCTGCCGCATCGAGGCTTTCTACCAGGGCCGCAGCCTGAATGCCGACGATTTGTTTGAACCCGAAAATCTTCGCCAGATTGCCGATCAGCTTTACCGCCTGCATCGACTCCGGCCCGCGGGCCTGCCGCAGCAGGGCTTTTTCGAATTGCTGCACGACAAGTGGGGTCGTCTGGCGAAACGGGTGCTGGAACGGGAGATTTCGTCATTTCCCGCAAATGAGCAGGCCATGTGCGAGGACTTGCGCGAGATATACAGCGCGCAAACCCGTGCCCGGGTGCTAGGCTGCCTCCCGCAAGGCGAACTCGGGTTTTGCCATAACGACACCTATCACGGCAACATCATGAAGCTCGACTCGGGTGAGATCAAACTGCTCGATTTCGAGTTTTCCTGCCTCAATCACCGGGCCTATGACTTCGCCAACCTGTTCGCCGAAACGGTGATGCGCCATCAGCTACCGGACTACCCCTATTTTCGCATCGCCGAACCGGAGTACGGCGACAGGGAACTGGGGATGCTGATCGGCTACTACCTCGACAATGCCGAGTTTGAATCCGCGCAGGCGAAAACGGCGGCGTTTCAACAACTGCTCGCGGATACCAGGTCGATGATAATGATGTCGGATTACAAGTACGCGATGGCGGCGCTGCCGCTGGCGCTCGAGCCGATTCAGAAAATCCGTTTTATCCCCTACGCCTGGCAGCGCTTCAACAAGTTTATCGCGGCCTGCGAGGAACGCGAGCGGCTGAGCTGAAAGCCGCTCACTTGCCCGTCCACCGGGGGGCGCGCTTTCCAGCTTGCCCCGGTCATCCTCAATTATTCGAGTTGCAGTATTGTCGGTGCGCAGGTAGCGCAGCAGGGTTCGGCGACCATGACTTTCCGCGACTGGATTTTGCTGCAAGCGATAGCCCGCATATCTCACCGGGGGGCGGGATGGCGGTTCTCGGCTCCTGCCTCCACCGCATTCGTGCTTCCTTGCACATCATCGCGCAGGGCTTTGGATTCACAAGGGATTTTCTGAAGGAGCGGAATAACAGTGCGTAACCCGCCTGAAGAACTACCTTGTGGATTCAAAGAACAAGCGAGG
>JAAEPH010000163.1 GCA_024232855.1 Gammaproteobacteria bacterium | reverse complement strand
TTGTGCCTTTTGTTGGTCCAGATCTTGCCTACCGCCGGTTCGATAGTCCCGATGCGACGGCTATGTTTTGTCCGGCCTTCTTCGCTGTCGGTCTTGTTTTTGATTAAGTCCACATAACTGGTTTTACTTTGCTCGGTATTGAGGATGGATTGTTGCGTTCGACGCTCTGTAACCGGCGTCTTCATGCAGCGGGTTTGTAGCTGACAGGTCCGACAGTCTTTGAGTTCGCCTCTAAATCTGGTGTAGCGACCGCTTGCGGTTTCGAAGTGATCACCGAGGTAGTGCAGTTCTTTGCCGGCAGGGCAGATGCAGTGCTGATTTTCCGAGTCTACGGTGGAGTCTTCGGAGGGGGTGACGGCATCTCTTTTACGCTGACCGTTACGTGTTTTTTTGCGGTTTTCTTTGTGACGATTATAGGTTTCTGTCTCGCCAAATACCGGGTTACGTTTTCTAAATTGGTTGTCGGGGACGACGGCATCGATGTTTTCTTCGAAGAGGTATTGCATGTTGTCTTCGCTGGAGAACCCGGTGTCTGCAGTGAGGACAACGTCGTGATCAAAGATGG
>JAAEPH010000162.1 GCA_024232855.1 Gammaproteobacteria bacterium | reverse complement strand
GCGGCGACATGGAGATCCTGGAAGCCGATCTGTGGACGCCGACGCGCATGGTCATCATCGAATTCCCCGACATGCAGGCGGCGCGGGCGTTTGTCGACTCCGATGAGTACGCACCGGTAAAACCGCTGCGGCGCGACAATGCGCGCTGCACCATGGCGATACTAGACGGGATTTAGCCCAGGGTTGATGTCATATTGCCGAGGTTTTGCCTGGCAGTGGCCTGCGAGCCTGGCGCTTAAGCCGATAGCAACTCCCTGATTTCGGCGGTTTGCAGATGTTCCTGTTGACGATGTAACGAAGCGTCGCGTCGCGCAAACGCGGTCTGCAGTATCTGCAGGGCGTCACCGTGCGACACTAGCAGCAAGGATTGTTGTGTATAGCGTTGCTCGCAATCGGCAATCAGCTCAGTCACCCGCGCCATCACCTGGTTGGCGCTTTCCACCGCCCGGTAGTCGCCGTCCGGGTCGAGCTCATCCGCTTGCCAGACCGCGTTGTAAGCGCTGTCCGGACCCAGTTCGAGCTCGCCGAAATTACGCTCGCGCAGGCGTATATCCGATTCCAGCGGTGAACGACAATCGAGCGCTTCGTGGGTGATGCCGGCCGATTCGAAAGCGCGTCTGAAGTCGGAGCTGATGATAATCGTGCTGTTATCGAGCAGGTTGGCCTGTTGCAGGCTGGCGCGCACCTGGAGCTTGCCGTATTCGCTCAAACCGAATCCCGAACAACCGTTTGCAGGATGGCTGACGATAATACCCTGCTGATTAGCAAGGCTGTGGCCATGACGCATCGCATAGTAGTCATTGCTGAGTTCTGCGTAGTCAGACAGGTGATTCAACTGGTTCTCCCTATTCTAGTGATTTTGTAAAGTCGCCTTGCGCCAACCAAAGGTCAAGTCCGAATTGTAACTTTCTTTTTAAGGTTAATCTGGTTAACGGCTTCCTGCTTGAACTCGTCGGTGTATCGAGTTATCTGACGCCCACCAGGGGGCGCGGACATCAGTTGCATCAACTTGGTCGACAGGTCATAATCGAGCCACTTCGACGGCACGACGCGCCACAATAAACCCTGAATAATACCCGTCGATTCCACCAAATAATAAGGAAGGCATCATGACTAAAACTTTTACGATTTGCGTAAAGTTATTTGCGCTGCTGTTTATTTTTGGGCTAAGCAACGCTGCTTCTGCCGCGGAGTGCCCACGCGGCACACTGGACAAGCAATACTGTGACCGCGATGGCAATTTAACCGCTGACCTGCCGACCGATCCGGCGGACTGGGTTGATCCCGATGCACTGATTTTTGCCTATACCCCCGTTGAAGATCCGGCCGTATACAAATCCGTCTGGGCTGGTTTTATCGATCACATGTCGAAGATCACGGGCAAGAAAGTCATCTTCTTCTCGGTTCAGTCCAATGCGGCTCAATTGGAGGCCATGCGCTCGGGCCGCCTGCATGTAGCGGGCTTCAACACAGGCTCTAACCCAATTGCAGTAAGCTGCGCCGGATTCGTTCCGTTTGCGATGATGGCGTCGCCCGATGGCTCGTTCGGCTACGAAATGGAAATCATTGTACCCGTCGACAGCCCGATCAAGTCACCGCCCGATATCAAGGGCCGTACACTGACCTTCACCTCTCCGACATCGAACTCGGGCAACAAAGCGCCTTCGGCGTTGTTGAAGTCGGAATTCGGGCTGGTCAAAGATATCGACTTCAAAACCAGTTTCTCGGGCAAACATGACAATTCAGTTCTCGGCATTGCCAACAATGATTACGAAGTTGCGCCCATCGCCAATTCGGTTATGCGCCGAATGGTTGACCGCAAGGTGGTCGACCCGAGTAAAATTCGCACCATCTACAAATCACAAACCTTCCCGACGACTGGTTTCGGGCATGCCCACAATCTCGATCCGACCCTCGCTGCGAAAGTTCGCCAGGCCTTCTTCACCTTCGAATGGGAAGGTTCGGCTCTGAAGGCAGAGTTCGAGAAATCGGGCGAGGGTAAATTTATCTCGATCGTTCACAAGTTCGATTGGGACGTTATCCGCAAAATCGATTCCGCCAACGGCATCGAATACACCTGCAAATAAGACCATCTCGGGCGGGGTCGCGCCACGGTTACTGGCTCGACCCCGCTTGAACGTTTTCCCACTAAAAAACAATAGATAAAGCCATGTTGCGCCTGGAAAATCTGACCAAGCGATATAAAACCGGTGACCTTGCCCTCAAGGACATCGATCTTGAAGTGCCGGATGGTCAGGTCATGGCCCTGATTGGCCCGTCGGGCGCGGGTAAATCAACTCTGATCCGTTGTGTTAACCGCCTGGTCGAACCCACCTCGGGCAGTGTTCGCTTGAACGATTCTGAAATTTCCAGCCTGGGCCAGAACCAGCTCAGGAAAGCGCGCCGCCGCATGGGCATGATCTTTCAGGAATACGCGCTGGTGGAACGCTTAAGCGTAATGGAAAACGTGCTCTCCGGGCGTCTCGGCTACGTATCTTTCTGGCGCAGTTACTTTCGGAAATTTCCGCAAAACGATATCGACGAGGCGTTCCGGCTACTCGAACGCGTCGGTCTTGATCACATGGCCGACAAGCGGGCCGACGAATTGTCTGGCGGACAACGACAACGGGTTGGCATTTGCCGGGCACTGATTCAAGACCCTGAATTGCTGCTGATTGACGAACCGACCGCCTCGCTTGATCCCAAGACCTCGCGCCAGATCATGCGTCTGATTTGCGAGTTGTGCAAAGAACGCAAATTGTCGGCGATCATCAACATTCACGATGTTTTGCTGGCGCAGATGTTCGCCGAACGAATCGTCGGCCTGCAGTTGGGTGAAGTCGTCTACGATGGTCCTCCGGGCAATCTGACGGCCGATGTCCTGACGACAATTTATGGTGAAGAGGACTGGGAGGCGACCATCGAAAAAATCGATGATGAGGATGATGAAGATCTGGACTCAGTCCCGACATCTGCAGACGCAGTGGAATAACGGTAACTGATATGTCTGCACCACGTACCTGGAAACGACCACCCTTTATCGAGCGTCCGCTGCTGCGCTGGGGATTGATCACCGGTGGCACTATTTTTCTGTTACTTTCAATCGGTACCATGGAGGTGAACTGGGAGCGGGTTGCCGCTGGTTTGCCGCGCGCGGAGCGGTTTGTCGCCTCGTTTTTCCCACCCGATTTTACCAGCAAGTCCTCTGATATCTGGGAGGGCATCGTTGAAAGTCTGTGGATGACCGTGGTCTCGACGATTATCGGTATCCTGTTATCCATCCCGGTCGGATTGGGGGCAGCTCGTAACTTGTCACCGCGCTTCGTCTACCTGATTTCACGCGGAATTCTTGCCCTTTCACGGACATTTCCGGAAATTATAATCGCGTTGTTTGCGGTCAAACTGTTCGGTTTTGGCCCGTTCGCCGGCATCATTGCATTGTCCATTGGCAGTATTGGATTTTATGGAAAACTCCTTGCAGAAGACATCGAGGACATGGATCCGGTGCAGGCGGAGGCCGTAAAAGCAACCGGGGCATCGTGGTTCCAATGGCTTAATTATTCGGTTCAACCGCAAGTCATGCCGCGCATGATCGGGCTGGCCATGTACCGCTTTGATATCAATTTCAGGGAGTCAGCGGTGCTCGGCATTGTCGGCGCGGGTGGTATCGGGGCGACCCTGTTAACGAGCTTCGGTCGCTACGAATTCAGTTCGTCTGCCGCGATCTTACTGATCATCATAGGTATTGTCATGGCCGTCGAATACTCGTCCGGCTACATCAGAAAGTGGATTCAGTAATGCCCATAAAACAACAGGGCGACATCAAGATCTGGAAACGCCGGGACCGTAATCGGCAACTGGCAATCTGGTTCGGGCAATTCATGGCTGTGGCAATTTTCGTCTACTGCTGGCAACTGGTCTCGGAGAACACCATCTGGATGTTTGTAACCGATGCGCCCCGCCAGGCTGCCGATATGATGGACCGCATGGTGCCACCGAAATGGAGTTACATGAGTGACCTGTGGCGACCGGTATGGGACACCATTACCATTGCCACACTGGGAACCCTGATGGCGGTTGTTCTTGCTTTTCCCATCGCATTCCTGGCGGCGCGAAACACGACTCCGTCCTCTGCGCTTGTGCGCCCCGTTGCACTGTTTATCATCGTCTCGTCGCGCTCGATCAATTCCCTGTTGTGGGCGTTGATGCTGGTTACCATTCTCGGGCCGGGGGTATTCGCCGGGGTTTTGGCCATTGGTTTCAGGTCGATAGGTTTTTGCGCGAAGTTGCTCTATGAAGCAATTGAAGAGATCGACGAGACGCAGGTTGAAGCGGTAACTGCCACGGGCGCTAGCGGCGCACAAATTCTGAACTATGGGATTGTTCCGCAAATCCTGCCCGCTTTTGCTGGCATATCTGTTTTTCGCTGGGACATCAACGTTCGCGAATCAGCCATTTTGGGCCTCGTCGGCGCGGGCGGGATCGGGTTGCAACTCAGTTCATCGATTGACACCGTGACCTGGACCCAGGTCTCCCTTATTCTGCTGGTTATTCTGGCAACTGTTATCGTCAGCGAATGGGTCTCTGCAAAAGTACGTCACGCGATTATCTGACCCTTTCGGGCGGCTTCACTTCTCGCAAAAAGTAAAGCCCGGACTCGTCCGGGGGTATAGTGATAGGCTTCAGATTTCCCATTTTCTGACCACAGCTACCATCGAAGCAAAACATGACCGCTGCCCCTCGGGTGACGGTTGTTTTTTCCTGGCACTGAGCCTTTAGTCTTGTTGCTGAACTTCAACTGGTAGTCGCTAAGTGGGCGGACAACTGCAGCGAATGATTACGTGAACGGGCTTCTAGCCCGGAAAATTCATAAATATGCACAATCTCGCTTGTCTATTGATTCCACAAGAAATATATCCTCAGTCGCTCGTAATCACCGATACGAGACTTCTTCGGATATTTCCTTGTGAAATCAATATACTGCGCGATTTT
>JAAEPH010000161.1 GCA_024232855.1 Gammaproteobacteria bacterium | reverse complement strand
CGACCATCAGGCCGGCCCACTGGTCGGCACTCATCGCCCCGGTCCCCGAGTCGGTCAGTAAATCGATATAGACATCCTCGCTCATTAACAGAAAAGGGTTGAAGCCCGCTTCCACCAGCGCTTTTTTTCGCTGGTCCGCGGTGGTCATTTTAATGGGTTCGATCATCTTGATGCGAAAGGGTTCGGGTATTCGTTTCATCGGGCTTTCTGGGTTGTTTTGTGGGCGCGAGGGCTCAACTGATTGATCTTTTGAATCTCAGGATAAGCCCGCAGGTTGCAGAATATCGGTGAATGAACGGCTATGTCACCGAAATCGGGGCTGGCAATGGCGCGGAACCGAACTCACAGCCCGTGGGCCGTTTCCTCGATCAGCAGGTCGACCACATCACGAAGCGCTTCCGCATTGTCTTTGCCGGCACGATGGGCCTCCTGCCAGACTGCGACCTGCTTGTGCGCACTGGTGCCCCGTTGCAGAATTTCCCGGGCGTGTTCGACCTCGGCCACGCAGTCGAAGAATTCCGCGTCCTCGCGAACCATCTCAATAAGTTCCTCGAGCAACTCCGGAAAAGGAACGATCGCGGCCTTGCCGAAGTCGATGAGCCCCTCGTCTATACCGTAGCGCGACGCTCGCCAGCGGTTTTCCGAAATCATGAAACGATCGTACTGACGCCAGCGCTGGTTGGCGCGGCGCAACCGCCACAGCATGCGCAATTCGCACCGATAGAAAGCGGCAATACAGATCGCGTCCTCCATCCGCGTGCAGATATCGGTCATGCGCATCTCGAGCGTCGGAAACCTGTCGCTTGGACGAACGTCCCACCAGAGCTTGGTCGCATCCTCGATCACGCCCGTGTGGACCAGCGTCGCGACCAGGCGCCGGTATTCCCCATAGCTGTCGAACTGCGGCGGCAAACCGGTACGCGGCAGTTCGTTCCAGACCGCCATGCGGTAGGACTTGAGCCCGGTTTCGAGCCCGCGCCAGAATGGCGCCGAAGTGCTGATCGCCAGCAGGTGCGGCAGGAAGTAGCCGACCTGGTTCATCAGGTCGATGCGCAGGTCGTCGTCCTCGATACCGACATGAACATGCATGCCGCAGATCAGCAGTCGCCGCGCCACGGTCTGCATGCTCTGGGCCAGGGTGTTGTAACGATCCTTTTCGGTATGCTTTTGCCGATCCCAGTCGGCGATCGGATGCGTGGATGCGGCGATCATCGCGAGCCCGTGGTTCTCGGCCACTTCGTGAATGCAGCGGCGCAACGAACACAGTTCTTCCGTTGCCTCGGTTATCGAAGTACAAACTTTCGTCCCAACCTCGATCTGGGAACGCAGGAATTCGGGGGTGACCTGGTCGCCGATCCGTTTTCTGCAGTCTTCGAGGATGGTTGCCGGTGGGTCGTCGGCGAGGTTTCGCGTTTCGGGATCGACGAGCAGATACTCTTCCTCGATACCGATCGTAAAAGTGGGATCCTGGAATGCGTTCATGGCTCGAGTATAGAGTTTTCGATCGCGATTGTCATATATCGAACCGCCGACCTATTGGTCATCGCGAGTCGAACGCTGCCCGTTTCCGCTATTTTCATGCCCCCCAGTCAAT
>JAAEPH010000160.1 GCA_024232855.1 Gammaproteobacteria bacterium | reverse complement strand
TGCAGATTTGGCGGCTAACCTCTTCTGGTGGGAATTGCTCAGCATGCTGAACGCACCCACTGGGTAACAATAACCAGTTTCACGGCTTCCTTTCCGATCCCAAGGTTCTGGATTTAACTCGACACGATACTGCGTTTTCTTGGTTAAACGACGCCGGCTTCCTTGAGCGACGCGATTTCGGCATCACTGTAGCCGAGAACCTCGCTCAAAATTTCCTCCGAGTGTTCGCCGAGCAGCGGCGAACGCTCTACCACGACATCATTGTCCGACAACTTTACCGGGCAGCCAACGCTCAGGTAGGGCCCGCGCTCGGGGTGATCGACCTCGACGACGGTGCCGGTTTCGCGCAGCGAGGGCTCTTCGGAGAGTTCCTTCATCGACAGAATCGGGCCAACCGGGATGTCGAGCGGGTTGCAAATCTCCATAACCTCGTACTTGGTCCTGGTCATGGTCCAGTCTTCGATCGCGCCGAAAATCTCGTTCTGGTGCGGTAAGCGCAAGGACGGTGTGGCGAACCTGGGATCTTCCTTCCATTCGGGCTTGCCGATAACATCGCAGATTTTCTGCCACACGGCGGCCTGGGTAATGAAATAGGTATACGCATTCGGATCGGTCTCCCAGCCCTTGCACTTGAGAATCCGGCCCGGTTGGCCACCGCCCGAGTCGTTGCCGGCGCGCGGGGTCGCTTCGCCGAACTCGACACCTTCTCCGTACTGTGAGTATTCCTTCAACGGGCCGGCCTTTAAGCGTTGCTGGTCACGCAACTTGACTCGGCAAAGGTTGAGCACACCATCCTGCATCGGCGCCAGCACGCGTTGTCCGCGCCCGCTTTTGTCACGGTGCAACAGCGCCGCGACAATGCCGAAGGCCAGGTGCAGCCCGGTCCCCGAGTCGCCGATCTGGGCGGCGGTGACCAGCGGCGGGCCATCACGAAAGCCGGTCGTCGAAGCCGAACCGCCCGCGCACTGGGCGACATTTTCGTAGACCTTGCACTCTTCGTAGGGCCCGGGACCGAAGCCCTTGACTGACGCCATAATCATGCGCGGGTTGAGTTCCTGGATTCGCTCCCAGCCGAAGCCCATGCGGCCGAGCGCACCCGGCGCGAAGTTTTCCACGAGCACGTCGCAGGTCTTGACCAGGCGCTCCAGCACTTCCTTGCCGCTCTCGTCCTTGGTGTTGAGCGTCAGCGAGCGCTTGTTGTGATTGAGCATGGTGAAATAAAGGCTGTCGGCGCCTTCGACATCCACCAGTTGCTTGCGCGTCGCGTCACCGACACCGGGACGCTCCACCTTGATCACGTCGGCACCCATCCAGGCGAGTAGCTGGGTACAGGTGGGGCCAGACTGAACGTGGGTGAAATCCAGGACTTTAATGTGATCTAGTGCCTTGGACATTTATTACCTCTGATTAAAGTTCGATTGTTGCCAATGTGAACGGTGTACATGTTTTCCGCCTTCCGGCTCAGCCGACTGCGTCAATCCAGGTAATCGACATATTGCTCGATGTGCCTGGCCAGCTCGGGCGCGTGATCCTTATATGGCGCTGGCTCGAATAGCCGGCATGTTGAAAAATGCGCGCCTGCGGCCGCTGACACCAAAAAGCGGATTCCCGGGTCAGGATACCCGGCGGCCCGCCGCAAAGGTAATTTCACTTACCGCAGCGCCTCGACCATGAGCTTGCCCATATCGGACGGATTGCGCGTCACGCTGACACCGGCGGCCTCGAGCGCGGCGATCTTCTCGTCGGCGGTGCCCTTGCCTCCGGCGATGATGGCGCCGGCATGCCCCATGCGCTTGCCCGGTGGCGCGGTCACGCCGGCAATGAATCCTACCACCGGCTTGGTCATGTTGTCGGCGATCCACGCGGCGCAGGTTTCCTCGTCGGTGCCGCCGATTTCGCCACACATGACGACGCCCTCGGTATCGGGATCGTTGTTGAACATCTTCATCACATCGAGGTGCTTGAGACCGTTCACCGGATCACCGCCAGTACCGACGCAGGTCGATTGTCCCAGCCCGCGCTTGGTCAATTGATCGACCACTTCATAGGTCAGCGTGCCGGAGCGCGAGACCACGCCAATGCGCCCCTTCTTGTGGATATAGCCCGGCATGATGCCGATCTTGATTTCCTCCGGCGTGATGACGCCGGGGCAGTTCGGCCCCACCAGGATGGTGCCCGAACCTTGCATATGATCGCGGGTCTTGATCATATCCTTGACCGGGATGCCCTCGGTGATACAGATGACTACCTCGATACCCGCGTCGACGGCTTCGTCGATGGCCGCGGCCGCGAAAGGTGGCGGCACGTAAATGACCGAAACATTACAGTCGGTCTCCGCCCTGGCCTCGGCGACCGAATTATATACCGGAACACCCTCGACCACCTGGCCACCCTTTTTCGGCGTGACACCAGCGACGTAACAGGCTTTGCCGTTGGCGTATTCAATCGAATGGTGAGTGTGGAACATCCCCGTCTTGCCGGTGATTCCCTGGGTGACAACGCGCGAGTCTTTATTGATAAGTATCGACATGATTAAGCTCCTGCAGCGGCGGCCACTTTTTCGGCCGCATCGGCCATGGTGGTTGCATTGATTACGGAAACACCGGAATCGGCCAATATCTGCCGCCCCTGTTCGACATTGGTGCCTTCCAGCCGAACCACCAGTGGTACGCTCAGGTCGACTTCCCGGGCGGCATTCACCAGGCCTTCGGCGATCACGTCGCAACGCATGATGCCGCCGAAGATATTGACCAGGATAGCCTTCAGGTTGGAGTTTTTCAGCATCAACTTGAAAGCCTCGGTGACCTGCTCGGTGGTGGCGCCACCGCCGACATCGAGAAAATTGGCCGGGGAGGCGCCGTAGAGCTTGATGATGTCCATGGTCGCCATCGCCAGGCCAGCGCCGTTGACGAGGCAACCGATGGTGCCATCCAGCGATATGTAATTGAGCCCGAATTTGGCCGCCTCGATTTCATCGGCATCTTCTTCGTCGAGATCGCGCAGATCCTGCAGTTCAGGGTGACGATACATCGCGCTTTCATCGAAATTGATCTTGGCGTCGAGCGCGATCACGCGTCCGTCGCTGGTGACGATCAGCGGGTTGATTTCCGCGAGCGAGGCATCCTTATCCCAGAACGCCTGGTAAAGCGCCTGGATTAATTCACCGGCTTCCGCGACGAGGTTGTCGGCGATGCCGATCTTGCCGGCCAGGCCCTCGGCCTCGGCCGTGGTCAGGCCGGTTGTCGGATCCACGGAGACCTTGTGAATCAGTTCCGGGGTCTCCTCGGCGACGGTTTCGATTTCGGTACCGCCTTCGGAGCTCGCCATTACGGTTACCCGCTGGCTCGAACGATCGACTACCAGGCCGATGTAGAGTTCATCCTGGATTGGGGCGCCCTCTTCGACCAGGAGGCGCTTGACCACCTTGCCTTCGGGACCGGTCTGATGCGTGACCAGGGTCATGCCGAGGATATCGCTGGCGTGGGCACGTACCTCGTCGAGACTGTTGGCGAGCTTGACACCTCCGCCCTTGCCGCGGCCGCCGGCATGGATCTGCGCTTTCACCACCCATTTTTCGCCGCCGATCGCCTCGGCCGCGGCGACCGCCTCGTCGACCGAAAAACAGGCCTTGCCGCGGGGTACCGCAACCCCGTACTCGGCCAGGATACCCTTGCCCTGGTACTCGTGTATTTTCATGATCTAAACCCCGTCCCCTGAGAAATCCGGTATATCGTATACAAGAATGAATAAAAAGCGAAAAAACGCGCGATAAAAAACGCGTTTTTAATAATCGCATGCCGGCGCCTTCGATCAAAGCCCCGATTCGAGTTTTATTTCAAACGGGTTGACCCGCTACCTTGAGCCCTTCTTCCTGGACGGTCTTGTTGAGCAGGCTGACCAGTGCGTATACGGTGTTCATCGCGGGTGTCGGGATACCCGTCTGTTCACCCAGCTCGATGACGACACCGAGCATGCCGTCGATTTCGAGCGCCTTGCCGACCTCGAGGTCCTGCAGCATCGAGGTCTTGTGCTTGCCGACCCCTTCCGCCCCCTCGATACGCCGCTCCAGCGTGACGCGGAAACTGGCGCCGAGCTTTTCGGCGATCTGCTGTGCCTCGGTCATCATCTGTGCCGCGAGTGCGCGGGTTTGCGGGAACTGGCAAATATCGACCAGCGTCGAATGGGTGAGTGCGCTGATGGGATTGAACGACAGGTTGCCCCACAGCTTGAGCCAGATCTCCGACCGAATATCGGGCAGCACGAAGGATTTGAAACCGGCTTCGACGAAGGCATTGCAGATGGCCTGCACGCGTTCAGATTCGGAACCGTCCAGTTCCCCGACCGGGTAGCGATTACCTTCGATGTGTCGAATCACGCCGGGTTCGTCGATGGTCGACGCCGGGTAGGCGATGCAACCGATAATCCGCTCGGGATCGATCGCGGCGGCGATGGCGCCATCCGGATCAACCGTACGCACGATGCTGTCCCGATACTCTCCGGGAAGCTTCTGAAAATACCACCAGGGAATGCCGTTTTGCAGTGTCACGATGATTCCGTCCGGCGCCAGCATACCGCTCAGCTTGTCGGCGATGGGTTCGATCTGGTGCGCCTTGACACCCAGCAACACCAGGTCCTGATCGGTGATTTCTTCCATGTCGGCCGTCGCGGTGATATCGGTGATAACCAGGGCTTCACCGTTTTCGATGTATTTCAGACCATTGCTTCGGATCGCTTCGAGATGCGCGCCTCGCGCGATAACCGACAGGGCATGGCCCGCCCGGGCCAGCTTTGCCGCCATCATGCCGCCGATTGCGCCAGCTCCAACCACGCAAACTTTCATTGCTCGTCTCACTCAACAGGGTGAAAAACCGTCGCATTTTACGCCACGGAAGGTTACGGCGTCCACGTGAGCCGGCAAATAAGTAGCCGGCATCGCTTACCGATTTCCTCGACAATTGCCCTGCGCGATCATCCCGCGCCCTGGTGAGCGATGCGGGCTAGTACCGATCCCCGAGCACCTGATCTGCCAATTCATTGAGCGTAGCTCGATTCTCCTCTGTGAGGCGACAATCAAGTGCCCCCAGGTTAGTCCGGAGATTGGCGAGCCTGGTCGTGCCTGGAATGGCTACAACATGATCCCCCTGGTCCAATATCCAGGCCAGGGCAATCTGCGCTGCCACGCATCCCTCCTGGGCGGCAATCTCCTTGATCGCCTCCACCAGCTTGAGGTTGGACTCGATATTTTCCGGCTGAAACCGAGGCTGCATCTGGGCTCGGAAATCAGTCTCGCCGGTGGGCCGATCGCTGGTTGAGGTGTAGCGGCCGGTCAGCATTCCCCTGCCTAATGGCGAGTAGGCTACCAGGCTGATGCCGAGCTCCACGCATGTGGGGAGTATGTCCTTCTCGATATCACGGCTAAATATCGAGTACTCGGTCTGAAGGGCGGCAATGGGATGAACGGCATATGCCCGCTCAATCGTACTGGCTGAAGCCTCTGACAAACCAACAGCCCCGATCTTGCCCTCTTGTACTAACTTCGCCATCTCGCCCACCGTATCCTCGATCTGCGTGGCCGGATCGACACGGTGGAGATAATACAGGTCAATCTTTTCGGTACCCAGACGCTTAAGACTCTTTTCGCAAGAGTTCCGGACATTGGCCGGAGAGCCGTCTATCCCCACGAAGGCACCCGTGGCAGGGTCCCGTTGGGGACCAAACTTGGTCGCCAGAACAATTTGATCCCAACGTCCGGCGAAAGCCTTACCCAGAAGCTGCTCATTGCGTCCCTGGCCGTAGATTTCCGCGGTATCAAAATGAGTGATGCCCAGATCTACGGCCCGGTGGAGTAGATTGATGGCCTCCGACTCTTGCGTGGCTTCCCCGTAAAACTCGGAAAGTCCCATACATCCCAGTCCAATGGCCGATACTGAAATCCCTGATTGTCCAAGATTACGTGATAACATAATGTCTCCTGTATTTTTGAATTATGGCGAATTGTGGTGACAGTTACCTTAATTGCCCAAACCTGACTGCTCCGATGAATTAGGGTAACTGTCACTCCTCAAGAACGCCGCTACTCGCGTTCATGCGTTTGTCAGGCGGCTTTTGCAAAAAATTTCTCAGTTGTTGAGAATTTCTGAAATTTTTCGAATATGCTCAGGACCTGAACCGCAACAGGCACCGACAATCTGAATGTAATGTGCTTCAAGTAGTTGCTTATTTGCAAATGCAAATGCCGCCGGATCTTGTGTTTGTAGATCCTCAATATTATTAAGCTCGTCTGCACTCAGATCAGAGGTATTGCCGGCAAAACTGGTTATTCGTCCCCTTACATCGGGATTTTTATCTAGCCCGGAGAATTCATAAATATGCGCAAAGATCGCGCAGTATATTGATTTCACAAGGAAATATCCGAAGAAGTCTCGTATCGGTGATTACGAGCGACTGAGGATATATTTCTTGTGGAATCAATAGACAAGCG
>JAAEPH010000159.1 GCA_024232855.1 Gammaproteobacteria bacterium | reverse complement strand
CGTAAATGACGTAACGGTCCTGGTCAATCGGGAACAGCGCCTGGTCGTCCTGGTAGTTTGCCTTGAACTGGCCGGTTTCTCTGTAAATCATTGTCCTAGACCCTTTCTATGATTTTTTCGCCGAATAATCCCTGCGGCCGGAACAGCAGAAACGCCAGCGCCAGCATGTAGGCAAACCAGTTTTCAATCGCGCCGCCGACCATCGGTCCGAAATAAACTTCGGCAAGCTTTTCGCCCACGCCGATAATCATGCCGCCGATAATCGCTCCGGGGACCGAGGTGAAACCACCGAGGATCAATACCGGTAGTGCTTTGAGCGCGATCAGGGAGAGCGAGAACTGTACCCCTGATTTGGAGCCCCACATGATGCCGGCGACCAGTGCGACGATGCCCGATACCGACCACACAACAACCCAGATCGTATGCAGCGAGATGCCGACCGAAAGCGCGGCCTGGTGATCGTCGGCGACCGCGCGCAGCGCGCGGCCGATACGGGTCTTCTGGAAAAACACCGCCAGAAAAACCACCAGGATTGCCGCGGTTATCGCGGCAAAAATTTCCAGTTTCTCGACGTAGATACCCCTGTCCCACAGCCAGTCCCAGGCGCCCTGAGGGATGCCGATATCCAGTACCTTGACATCCGATCCCCAAATGATATCGCCCATACCTTCGAGCACGTAAGCGAGGCCGATGGTCGCCATGAACAGGATGATCGGCTCCTGGTTGACCAGGTGGCGCAGCATGACTCTTTCGATCAACCAGGCCAGCGCGATCATCACCGCGATGGTGCCAATAATCGCCAGCCAGACCGGGAAATTGAACTTTTCCATTAGACCAACCAGAGTCAGGGCGGCAAACAATGCCATCACACCCTGGGCAAAATTGAATATGCCGGAGGCCTTGAAGATCAGCACGAACCCCAGCGCCACCAGCGAGTACATGACGCCGGCCATCAATCCACTGAGCGCAACTTCGATAAAAAATAACATGGTCTAGTTCGCCTTACTCATGTGGTACCCCAAGATAAGCGTCGATAACGTTCTGGTCGCCCCGCACTTCGTCCGGCTCGCCGTCGGCCAGTTGTTTGCCGTAGTCGAGCACCAGCACGCGGTCGGATAAATCCATGACCACGCCCATGTCGTGTTCGATCAGGGCGATGGTGGTGCCGAACTGGGAATTGACGTCGATGATGAAGCGGCACATGTCCTCCTTTTCTTCGGAATTCATGCCGGCCATCGGTTCGTCGAGTAACAGCAGGTCCGGTTCCGCGGCGAGCGCACGCCCCAGCTCGACTCTTTTTTGCAAACCGTAGGGTAACTTGCCGACCGGTTTCTTACGAATCGCCTGAATGTCGAGAAAATCGATGACCCTTTCCGCCGCTTCGCGGTTTTCGAGTTCCTCGGCGCGCGCGGGCCCGATATGCAGCGCCTGCCAGAACAGGTTGGTTTTCATTTTCAGGTTGCGCCCGGTCATGATGTTATCGAGCGTGCTCATACCCTTGAACAGCGCGATGTTTTGAAAGGTGCGCGCGATGCCGTGGCTCGCGGCGCGGTGCGGCGCCATCTGCTTGCGGGTTTCGCCCTTGAACGTAATCGACCCTTCCTGTGGGTGATAAAACCCGTTGATTACGTTCAGCATCGAGCTCTTGCCGGCGCCGTTGGGTCCGATGATCGAGCGAATTTCACCGCGCCTGATATCGAAGCTGATGTTGTCCAGCACCTTCATGATGCCGAAGGATAGGCTGATGTTATCGACCGCCAGAATGACCTCGCCAAGGTTGCGCTCGTTCATGCGGCGTCCCGGGACTGCGTTTTAACCGGATATACCTCGGCGTCACGGATCTTGACATCGGCCGCGAGCGTACCCGTGCGGCCGTCTTCGAAGGTCACCTCGGTTTCGATGTGGCATTCCTTCTGCTCGGAATAGAGCGCTTCGACGAGGATGTTGTAACGATCGCCGACGAAACTGCGCCGCACCTTGCTGGTACGGGTCAATTCACCGTCATCGGCGTCGAGTTCCTTGTGCAGTATCAAAAAACGGTGGATTTGAGAATTCCCCAGACGGCTATCCTGCGATAAGTCCTGGTTGACCTTGTTGACGCAATCCAGGATCAAATCGTAAATTTCCTGTTGCCCGGCCAGGTCGATATATCCCGAGTAAGCCAGGTTGCGGCGCTCGGCCCAGTTGCCGACCGCATCGAGATCGATATTGATAAAGGCGGTGCTGAAGTCGCGCTCGTTGCCGAACAGCACCGCTTCCTTGACGAAGGAAAAGAACTTGAGCTTGTTTTCGATATACTTGGGCGCGAACAGGGTACCGTCGTTGAGTTTGCCGACATCCTTGGCGCGGTCGATGATTTTCAGATGTCCATTGTTGTCGTCGAAGTATCCGGCGTCACCGGTGTGCACCCAGCCATCATCGGTCTTGGTGCTCGCGGTCGATTCCGGGTTCTTGTAATAAGACTGGAATACGCCGGGGCTGCGATACACGATTTCGCCGTTGTCGTCGATTTTTATTTCGACATCGATCGCGGGCGTGCCGACGGTGTCGGCAAATACCTCTCCGTCGGGTTGTACGCAGATAAACACCATGCACTCGGTCTGGCCGTAGAGTTGCTTGATATTGATGCCGAGCGATCGGTAAAAATCAAAGATTTCGGGGCCGATGGCTTCACCGGCGGTATAAGCGAGCCTGGTGCGGCGTAACCCCAGCACGTCCTTGAGGGGGCCGTAGACGAGAATATTGCCGAGCTTGTAGAGTAACGAATCCTGTAGCGACACCGGTTCACGGTTCAGAATCCTGACCCCGACCTTGCGCGCGTGTTCCATGAAGTAGTGAAAAACATTGCGCTTGATTTTGGCCGCGTCTTCCATCCGAATCATCACCTGGGTGAGCATTCTTTCGTAAATGGCGGGTGGCGCAAAATAGTAGGTGGGCCCGATTTCACGCAGGTCGCTGGCCACCGTGGTCGCGTCTTCCGGGCAACTGACACAAAATCCGGCGACATAGGATTGCGCGTAGGAGAACAGATTGTCTCCGACCCAGGCCATCGGCAGATAGGCGAGCACTTCTTCATTCGCGGTTAAACCTTCACGGACAATCCCGTTGCGCGCGGTGATGATGACGTTGTCATTACTCAGTACTACACCCTTGGGGTGCCCGGTGGTGCCAGAGGTATAAAGCATGATCGAGATTTCGTCACCGCTGCCTGCGGCAACTTCGCGCTCATAGAAGTCGGGATGGTCGCGGTCGAACTCGATCCCGACCTGCTGTATTTTCTGGTAGTCGTGCATGAACTCCTGCTCATATAAACGCAGCCCGCGCGGATCGTCGAAGATGATGTGTTCCAGCTGTGGGCAACGCTCGCGTATTTCGAGCAGCTTGTCGACCTGTTCCTGGTCTTCGACCAGCGCGATCTTGACGTCGGCGTTATCTAGCACATAGGCCATTTCGTCGGCAACCGAGTCCTGGTATAGCGGTACTGGAATAGCTCCGAACGCCTGCGCGGCGGTCATGCCCCAGTAAAGTCGCGGCCGGTTGTCGCCAATAATCGCCAGCTTTTCGCCGCGCTTCAGGCCGAGGCTGGCCAGCCCGCAGGCGAGGGCGCGAATTTCAACGGCGGCCTCGGACCAGGTCCAGGATTGCCAGATGCCGAGATCCTTTTCGCGAATCGCATCCTGGTCCGGGCGCGACCGCACATGACTCTGCAGCAGCTTGGGAAAGGTGTCCAGTGGAATGTCTTGATCTGATTGATTCATTCGATTGTTGACAATTACTCTCCAAATCTGGTCTGTTTGGCCACTAATTTGCTAAATTTATGCCTGATTATTAGTTATTGTTGACAATTCGGGGCAAGAGTTTACGTTTACGTAAACATTGTGTCCATTCTTTATTTCTGCTTTAAATATCTCGCGGGAGGCTCCCGATTGCCTATACTACAACGCTAAGTGGTTGATCGGTATTTAATTTTCCAATGCGCCCATATTGAAGGCATCATACATTGGAAAAATCAATAGCCAGCATTGGCCCGGTTAATCGAAATCCCGACCGATTTTACGCATAAACCGCCGAAAACCAGCAACTGTCCGAAAATGTTTGCCTGGTGGACCGGGACGTGCGCACCGGGTCAGCGCAAGCCTGGCGTCAACGGCGCGGTTCAATCGACTAGCCCGCATATCTCACCACCCTTCTACTGCGGCGGCACTATGCCGCACCCTGCCTGGCTTTCACTCGGTCAGAGCGCTCAACATAGTGTAACTATGCCTGCGCACTCTTCGGTCGCGAAAGCCAGGCAGGGCACGCCCT
>JAAEPH010000158.1 GCA_024232855.1 Gammaproteobacteria bacterium | reverse complement strand
GTTGAGGCAGGGCAAGACCATCTAGGCGCAACTGCAAATGACTCTCAATTCGGTGCGGTAACGACAACCGGCTCACAATCGTTGCTTTTGGATGGTGTTGTGGGAGACACAACGCAACACGTTCATTTCATGCACAAAGACGAAGCGGGTAATTACAGCCTTGTCGTTACAGCAGCTGCAATAGTCGTGCCTGACTATAGTATCACTTTCAACCTAACTGATGACCTGATCGACGGCGATGTACTCAGTAATATTCAGGGTAACACCCTTATAAATGGGCATAATTTGATAATAACAGGATCGATTGAAAATATAACTTCATTATACAAGTTGACTATTTACCTCACAGGAACTAGCTCGATAGGAACCGTTATTAATCCGGGGACAGGTTACGGGCAAGTTAATATTCTATACCCCGTGCCGGTCACCCTGACCTTCGTTGATACCGATACCGGCCTGCCGATCGAGGGCGCCAACGTCATCTTTGGCACCGGGCCTGGACTGGGCGAAGTTTTCGACAATGTGTTGACCAACGCCTTGGGGGTGGTGACGACCTCCTATACCGGCACTGCGCCTGATGAAGTCGAGGGTTTCGCGGCCAAGGGATCGGAAGCGCCGATTTACAAACGAACCCCGATCACTGCTACCATTGCGGCAGGCAGCGGCCTGACCCAAACCATTCCGATGGCCAAAGACTGATCCGATGATCAACTGATGACTATCTCCGTCGACTACATCACCAATATCATCACGATCGAAAAGGCCGATATGACGCTGGTGACATTGAGCCCTTACGAGATTCGATCGCTGGATCTCAATACCGTGCACAACGCGCTGCGGACCGGCGAGGCCGACGAGGCCGGCACGATCTACCCGCGCACCCACGACCACAACACCGAGGTTACCCTGGGCGGCGTGACCTACGCTCGACAGGTGGAGTTCCTGGCGCCGTACACGATCACACTCGAAGACGGCGCTTATGCCTGCGATCTGACTGGCGCGAATAATAATCTGGTCGACCGGATCAATTTAAACCAGGTGCAGGTGCGCACCAACAACTCGGCTGGCCTGCAGACAGTGACCAGCGGCTCGGGCGTTCTGCCGCAGGACATCATTGATATAGCGCATACCTCCAAGGACGCTATCTTCGATGAGATCATGGAGACGGGCTTCGACTTCCGCGACTTCCAGTTGATCATGGCCTCCGCGCTCGGTGGCAAGGCAAGCGGGATGGATACGACGTCCGGTATCTTCCGTAGTGTCGCTGACGCCAAAAACCGGATCAGCGTTACAATGGATGAGCACGGCAACCGCGCGGCCATCACGTTCGATCTGACCTAATGTTTGCGCCCAGGTACTTCGGACCCACTCACTTCGGTCCTCGCTACTTCCCGCCGGCGGCACCGAGCGTCGAACCACCACCTACGGCCCCACAACCTGGCGGCGGCGAAAGCAAGCGCGAGATCCCGAGGCACCTGAACTGGCAGCTGGCCATGCGTGAAGACGAAGACTTCATTGTAGCCATACAGGCATATCTATCACGCAAGAAACATTAACTTGACCAGCGAGCTCCGATTGAATACCATGAGTATTGACGCACGAACCGGAGTTCACAATGAAAAACAAATTCTTAGATCTTAACAATCACTTATTTGCCCAGCTGGAGCGACTCAGCGACGAGAGCATGTCGGCCGAGCAAATGGATGTCGAGATCCGGCGCGGTCAGGCCATCGCCGGCGTCGCGCGCCAGGTCGTCGGCAGCGCCAATCTGGTGATGAAGGCGTGGCGGCTACGGCTGGCGCACGGCAACCTGGGCGACAAGGCCTTGCCCGAGTTCTTCACCGAAACCAAGTCACCGCTGATGGAAGTGATCGATGGCGACAAGAAATCGGGGTAAGGCCTACACCGCCGAGCAATCCCGGTTTCTGATCGAGGGTTACCAGAACTACACGATCACGGATCTGCACAAGGTCTACGTCAAACAGTTCCCCGATGACCCGCGCACCTACGCCGCGATCCGCTCGTTCATCTGCAACCGAAAGATCACCTGCGGCGGCCAAGGCAAGAAGGACGGCAGCTGGAGATCCTCACTGTTCACGCGCGAGGAATCCGAGCTGGTAGCGGAGTGGTTTACTCAAATGACCGCGAAGGCAGTCGCGAAACGTGCCTCAAAGCTCTTTAAACGCCCGTTCACGGCCGATCAGATCAAAGAATTTACCACGCGCCACGATATGAAGTCGGGGCGCACAGGCCGTTTTGAGAAGGGCGGCGTGCCTGCCAATAAAGGCAAGAAGATGCCGAAAGGCTGGGCGCCTGGGCGAATGGCCGAGACGCAGTTCAGACCGGGAGACGAACCGGCCAACCTCAAAAGCATGTGGCACGAACGCACCGACAATGATGGTTATATTCTGATGAAATGCCCAATCACGAATCCGCATACCGGGTTCTTTGGTTACTACATCCCGAAGCACAAATGGATATGGGGGCAGGCCAACGGGCCGATCCCCAAGAACCACGTGCTGACGTTCATCGATGACAACCCCAGTAATTGCGTGCTGGAGAATCTCGAAATGATCAGTCGCGGTGAGCTCTGCCGGCGCAACAAGATGCAATACAAGCAGGCGGATCCGGAGGCTCGCCAGTCAATCAAACTGATCGCCAAGCTACAACACAACATGGGCGCCGGAAGGCGGCAGGAGAAAGCATGAGAAAGCATGAGAATACAATTCGAATGAGTAACCTGATTCGGCTGGACATCAAGCCAGATCGCGGCGGCTGGCGCAATCCAAGCTACCAACTGGAAATGCACTGCCGCAGCTCCCTGCCGTTCGTTGTGAATAGTCGCGGCGTGCTGACCCATCGCGTGAGGTATCTGACCCAGCACAAGCTACCAGGGAATCGTCCACACCTGGCTGTGAGCATGTGGTGCGGCAGCGGCCAGAACGGGCTGGAGAAATTCACCTTTGTCGGCGAGTCACCGAGGGAGCGCATGACCTGTGTTCGCTGCGAGCAAATGGCAATCGAGGCTGGCTTACCCAGCTCTGCGGATCTGGCTGGCGCGCCTGTCGCATTGGGCAAGGTCAAACCAGAATTTGTAAAAATCATTTTCCCAACAATGAAGGAGCAATTGAATGCCTAACTTAACCATAAACGAGGCCGTGAGCGTTCTCACGGATCCCCATCGGGCCGACTGACATTTGAAGCACGCCATCGCAGCACTAATGATAGTGGTGCCGATCATCATCATCGTGATCGGCATCGCTGTTTGCGCACTGGAACAATTTATCAAACTGGTGGGTTGACACGGGCGAACGTTTTCTATACCGTGGGTCTGGCTATCAACCAACAGCCGGAGTGAGACATTGAAAAGCAAAGCTGCTGCAAAACTAGGACGCATTGTCACGGCCCCCATGGAACAGGTCACACTAAAACGCGCCTGGTTTGTCACGGCATACCGAATTGTGAATGCTAACGACGAGGATATGGTCCTGCCCTGGATGACTACACGCCGGGAAGCAATAGACGTGGCTCGTGAAGTAGGTATAACTCTCGTGAAGTAGGCATAACTTTGGAATCCGAAGCGGCTGATCACTGAACACAAACACAAAGGATAGACAAATGAAAACTCAATACAAAACTGTAGACACTTACACTTCTGCGGGTTTAAAACAAGCCGAGCAACTACAGGCAAGCGGATGGACAATTATCGCTACAGGTCTCTTTCTTATATATTTTAGTAAGACCAGTAAATAACCCTATCATCAACCAACAACCGGAGTGAGACATTGAATATTAGACAGCATCTACCGCTCACCACCTCATACATCCAGCGCGTTATTGGCACTGCCGGACAACAGCGTGGCGCTCATCATAACTGGGTTGTTAAACAACGAATGATGAGTTCGAAGATAGCAATCACAAGTATGACTACCAGCCAACTGAAAGCATTTGATGAAAAGACGGCTGAACACTTGCGATACATTGACGCCGACGAACACCCAAGCAACTACGCGCACACGAACAACTAAACAGGACAAACAAATGTC
>JAAEPH010000157.1 GCA_024232855.1 Gammaproteobacteria bacterium | reverse complement strand
CACGGCCTGCATCGCCGGTTTGTAACCGGCGCGCCAGGCAAGCGCAAACTCGCCGGAGTCGACGCCGAGGTCCATCGCACCGACTTCGCGGGAAACCGAACCGTGCCAGTCGACCACGGTGCCGAACACGTCGAATGCGATAATCCTGACCTGCTCTGCAATTTTACTCACGGCGTCTCCTTCATGTTGCACACTGCAATGGGTTGAATACCTGCGGTGAGTGCTGCGTTTGCCGGAATTGTACCGGGATTTCCCCGCCCACCGCATCGCGCAATGCCAAGTCGCGCCCTTGCGCGTTCAAATCCAGTCCCGGGTTTTGAGCAGGAGCGCGACAGCTACCGTGATCATGATGCAGGCAGCGAGCCTGTTGATGCCGCGCAGTGCGCGCGAATCCCGGAAAACCACGGCGGCGCGATCGGCCAGGTAAGCATGAACCAGCTTGGCGCCGCCGACTCCGACGATCGCGACGAGGACAATGATCAGCGTGTCTGCCGGGGTCATTGTCGACAGGTCGATAAAGACGGGAAAGAAACCGAGGTAGAAGACGATGGCTTTCTGGTCACCGAGCGTGATCAGGAATCCGCTCAGAAAGCTCGACAACCAGGACGACTGACTGACGCTATCGGCGATGCGCGCCTTCGCATCCGCGCGCCACATCGATATGCCGAGCCAGGTCAGGTAGGCGGCACCGAGGTACTGGATCAGCCTGAACTGATCCCCCATCAATTCGGCAATCAGCGCCAGACCATAGACCGCGATGACGATAAACAGAATATCGGCGACGACAATACCGAGCGCGGTGAACAGGCCGTGGGTAAACCCGAATGCCGCGGCCCGGGCGGAAACGGCGAGTACGCTTACGCTGGGTACCATGGCGAGCACGATCATCGTTCCCAGCAACGCGCCGATGGTGGTGAGGGTTAGCGTCGATTCCATTAACGCTTGGCGGCGAGCCGGCGAGTCAGTTCGGCGGCGCCGATTTCACGGCATCCATTCGGGTTCCGGCCACACCGGAGTGGGCTGAAATCGCCCAGTCCGCTGACATTGCTAACCGCGAGCGTGAGCGCGCTGCCCTGTATGCCCGCCATCGGCGCCTGGATAATCGGCAATTCGAGATTCAGTCGTT
>JAAEPH010000156.1 GCA_024232855.1 Gammaproteobacteria bacterium | reverse complement strand
GGCCGCACCCTTGTCAAGAGGCACAACGCAGTCCGTGGACCCAGACAAGCAAACCCGCAGGGCGCTCCTGTGGTGTCCCGCAACCGCGTTGCAGTGCTTGACAAGGGTACAGCCAGAGCCGGCCCCGCGAGCGAAGCGAGTACTTTGGGTCTTGCCTGCGCACTGCGCCTTGTTGCGAAACGCCACAGGAGCGCTGAATCCGTAATTATCAGGTTGAAGGAGCACTAGATGTTCCTTGCTATCATGAGTCCTTCGTACACGGCCTCCTCGGCGGAGCGGGGGCTGAGACAGTCCCCAACCAGGTGAATCTCGGCATCGATACCCACCAGGTCCCGTTCCAGGGTTACGACTGACTGGTGTCCCTGCGCTATCACCAGCGTATCCATATTTTCACAGATAATGGCTTCGCCGCTGCTCGTGTGCTGGAAGTAAGCCGTGTCTCCATCCGCGCCAAACAGGCGCGCATAAGGAAGTACTTCGATATGCAGTTTGTGCAACTCGCCTGCCCAGTGCCAGCGCAGGTACTTCTGCAAATTCTGCCCTGCCATCTCACCGTCCACGCAAAGGCGCACCCGTGATCCTTCGCGCGCGAGTTTTACGGCCAGACCCATTCCGACCCAGTCACAGCGCCAGTCGGCGATAACGACGGATGCACCGGGTTTGACTTCGTCCTTCAAAACCTGCCAGGCGTCGACGACATGGGTTTGTTCCGAGATTTCTACATTGGGACTGTAAGGCACAGCTCCGGTGGCGATGATGACAACATCCGGCTTTTGCGCCTCGATCAACGCCTTGTCGACGCCCGTATGCAGGCGAATATCGACACCATTCAACTCCATTTCACGGCGCAGGTTATCGACGATGACACCGAACTCGGCACGCCCGGGAAGCGTTTGCGCCAACAGAACCTGACCGCCCAGCAGCCCGGATTTCTCACAGAGGATGACCTGGTGTCCGCGTTCGCCGGCGACGGCGGCTGCCTTCATGCCGCCCGGACCGCCACCCGCCACCAGGACCTTGCGGCTCTTTTGCGCCGCGGGCTGGGTGCCAAGCGTCAACTCGCGCCCGGCAACAGGATTCTGAATACAGGAAATGCGAACCCCCTGGTGATAGTGTCCGATGCAGGCCTGGTTGCAGCCGATACAGGCGCGAATATCGTCAAGCTTCCCGCTCCGCGCCTTGTCTGGCATCTCCGGGTCGGAAATCAGGGCCCGGGTCATACCACACATATCCGCCTGCCCCCGGGCAAGTACCTGTTCGGCCAGCTGCGGCTGGTTAATGCGTCCGGTAACAAGAACGGACTGGCGTACCTCGCGCCTTATTGCACCCGCGTGAGGCGCGGTGTAGGCGTGATCGATTTCCATGGGCGGCACCACGTGCACGGAACCGGCCAGGCCCATCATCGATCCAACCGTTACGTTCAGGAAGTCCAGCTCTTCCTCGTCGTTCAGGCATCGGCATATATCCAGCCAGGCCGCCTGGTCCAGGCCATCGGGTTCCAGTTCGTCGGCCGAGATACGCATACCGATGACGAACTCGTTGCCAACCACCCGCCGGGTAGCGGCAATCATTTCGGAAACGATGCGGAAACGGTTTTCAGCCGATCCGCCAAACTCGTCATCGCGAAAATTGGTTTGCGGATTGAGGAACTGGGCAATCAGCATGCCGTGGCTTGCGGTCAATTCCGCACCGTCGAGGCCCGCCTCCGCCATGCGCCCGGCGGCAGCGGCAAAAGCATCGATGATGTTTCTCACGTACTCGGTGGACATGACCCGCGGCATACAGTGGAACCTGTGGTCGGGCACCATGGAAGGCGCGTGAGAGACGATGTTCATTCCTTCATGGGTGTAGGCGATGCGCCCACCATGGTTTATCTGGCCAAACAGCTTGCACCCGTGTTTGTGCACGGCGCCGGCAATCATTCGATAGCCCGGGATACAGGCGTCCGTGCTGGAGTCGATATAGTAGCTGGCGGATACGTCGTCCGAGTAGGGACGTGACGATTCGACAATGATCAATCCTGCCCCGCCGCGCGCCCTGGCCTCGTGATAGGCGGCCATGTCTTCGCCGGGGGATCCACCTCGCGCGAGAATCGTCTGGTGGGCGGAAGAGAAAATGCGATTACGGATTTCATGGCCACGTATTTGGTGTGGACTAAACAGATGACTGAGTGACATGCGGGTCTTCATAATATTTCATTGAAGGAAAGCTGGCTCGATGATGGCATTGCTGGCATCTGGTAGCAAGCGTCCGGGGCAAGAGCCCGCGATCGAGATAAGGTGACAGTTAACTTATCTTCTCCTCTTCTCGAATTAGGTAAACTGACACCCTGTTACAAATGAGCTTGCAGCCCTGGATCAGGATTTACCGTTAAACTACATCGAACGGATCGGCGAGTATTACCAGGTACTTGGCTATGGTGAACCCTATCAATGGGCGCATTTCGATAGTGTCCCGTTTACGCCCCTGAAAAAACCGTTGGCGCAATCGACGATCGGCATCGTTACCACCGCGGCCCCCTACCGGGCGGATAAAGGCGAGCAGGGTCCGGGCGCGACCTATAACGGGGCGGCGAAATTCTTTTCCGTGTACTCGGACAGCACCGCAAGCGAGCCGCAACTGTGCATTTCGCACATTGCCTATGATCGCGCGCATACCACGGCTCAGGACCAGGGCAGCTATTTCCCGCTCAAGGCACTAAAGGCGTTGTTAGCGGCCGGCAAGATCAAAAAAATTGCGCCCCGGTTTCACGGTCTTCCAACCAATCGCTCGCAGAAAATGACGATTGAAGTCGACTGTGCCGAGCTGGTTTGCCGCTGTCGGGAAGACGCTATGGACGCCGTGCTGCTGGTTCCCAACTGCCCCGTGTGTCACCAATCCGTGAGCCTGGCGGCAAGAGCCCTCGAAGAGGCCGGTATTTCCGCGGTGATCATGGGCTGCACCCGGGACATCGTCGAACACGTCGGTGTTCCGCGCCTGCTGTTCAATAACTTCCCGCTCGGCAATAGCGCGGGCCTGCCAAACGATCCGGATTCGCAGATCCGGATTGCGAGTCTTGCCCTCGACCTGCTTGAAAACGCCAACAAGCCGCGGACCACCGAACAGTCGCCTTACCGGTGGAATGGAGCCGGCAACTGGCAGCGCGATTATTCGAACGCGGCGATATTGAGCAAGGAAGAAATCGCCCAAAGGCGCGAGGAGTTCGACCGGGTAAAACTGGATGTCAGGCGAGCGCGTGCCGCTGAATAGCAATGCGCGTCACCGGCCGCCCGGTGCGGCAAACACGGAACCAGGACCCGGTGCGCCTGCATGTGGTTTACTTTTACAGGTCTCCCGGATTTTGCATAATTGGCTCGGAAAAATTTGGTAGATTACTTTTATGGTCGATAATCGCATATGAAACTACTACGATACGGTGAAATCGGCGCCGAAAAGCCGGGCCTGCTCGATGCCGCGGGCCGCATTCGTGATCTGTCCGCGGTCGTCGACGATATCAACGGCGGCACTCTGACCCCCGATTCCCTCGCGCAACTGCGCGCGCTCGACCCGGAATCGCTGCCCCGGGTCGGCGGCTCGCCGCGGCTGGGCTCGTGTATCGCCAAACCGGGTAAATTTGTCGCCATCGGGCTCAACTATAGCGATCACGCCGCCGAGGCCAAACTGCCGATACCCGAGGAGCCGGTCGTGTTCTACAAGTCCGACACCTGCATTTGCGGACCCAACGACGCCGTCATTCAGCCGCGCGGGTCGACCCGGTTGGACTGGGAAGTCGAGATCGCGATCGTCGTCGGATCGAAAGCGCAATATCTGGATGAGGGCGAGGCGGTCCAGGCAATCGCGGGTTACTGCATCGTCAACGACGTCTCGGAGCGGGAGTTTCAAATCGACCGCGGCGGTAGCCAGTGGTCCAAGGGCAAGGGCTGCGATACGTTTGGACCCACCGGGCCGTGGCTGGTGACGACGGATGAAATCGATGATGTGCAAAACCTCGGAATACGGCTCGACGTCAACGGCAAACGCATGCAGACCGGTAACACCAGCAATATGATCTTTAGCTGCGCCTACCTGGTCAGCTACCTGAGCCGGTTCATGACACTGATGCCGGGCGATATCATTACCACCGGCACCCCCCCAGGCGTTGCCCTCGGCCACACCGAACCGCCCTGGCTCAAGCCCGGTGACATCATGACTCTCGGCATCGACGGGCTCGGCGAACAACGTCAAAAAGTGGTCGCCTGGCCGGGAACCTGACACGCCAATTCAGGGCTAGCCCGCATCACTTACTCGTTTGCAATCATCCGTTTCAAAACACCGATTCGATCGAGCGCCGATGCCGTCAGGGCTTGTGCGGTTCGCATTATTGATTCATCGGCGGTACTTTCGACGATAGCGTCGTAGAAAGCAAAGCTCGCGTCACAGTAATCGCTGAGTCGCTGTAGCTCCGGGTCCGGACCACCAGATTTTCCCGCGGTCATTGCCTCGCTCGCGCCAGATTGCGCGAGCGACCTTACGATTTCCGTCCCCGGTATTCTTCTGTAATCCGGCGCTAAACTGTTAAGGGTATTTTCATTATTGCTGATCTTTAGCCGGGTTTCGCGGGCGAGGGCGGCCAGTTGCGGAGAATCGCTATCGATTTGGCCTATCGCGTCGCCAAGGTAGCGATCGATCTCGATCGCTGCCGCCAATAGCTCTATTTCATTTTGAATCGACCTGGGATCAGCCACGCTGGCCGCCGCGCTGGCGTCACGTTCCGCGTGAAACGCGAGGCGTCGTTCAACCCTGAGTAATGCGACGTGCCCGAGTTCTTCCCGCGCCAGGATTTCAGCGTATTGATGCACCGTCTCGTCTTCCGCTTCCGCCGCCACGTGAGTATAGAAACGAAACGCGTTTTCCTCGTTATTGACCGCGAACGCCAGCACCTTGTACGGCGTGCTGTGAAGGGGATCGCGCGCCTCGTCGTTATAGGTAGTCGAAACCTGGGGGTCGCGCCAGCGGATGGGACCGATTTCGGGATTGAGCGCAATGGATTCCTTTGCCATCCACGCCAGCAGCAGGCGTGCATGTTCCTGTTCTTCGCTGACCATGCGCTCGAACAGCGCCGCCGCGGAATCATTGCCGGCGTCGCGCATGTTCGCCGCCAGCTGGGAATAGCGCCGGATGGCCTCGCGCTCTGTCTGCAACGCGATGGACATCAGGTCGCGCGTGGATTTGACCTTTGTCGATAACATGTTTACTGTTCCTCCGAACGGCCTATTGTCTAACTCGTTACGAAATACTTACTTGATATAAATCATATAGTATTTTTTATGTTGGCCGCAAAATGACGCCATCCGATACATGCCAGACCTTCATTACTTGAATTGCCCACCCTCCACCTCTGTTTCGGCTCGTTTGTCCGGCATCAATACAGGCAAGAGCGCCGCAAACAACGCTAGACGCAAACTTATCGCCATGATTTGTGCACTGCTGTTGATTCAGTGCTTGGCAAGCTTTGGCGTGGCCCGGGCTGCCTCCGAGTTACCGCGTTTTATCGATGCGATCAGCCCCGCGGAGATTTTTCCGGGCGCGGACCGGCTCGGTTCGCCCAGCGGCGAGCCGCCGGTGGCGCCCGCTTACCACCAGGGGGAGCAGCTCGGCTTCGTATTTCTGACTTCGGACTACATGAACACCACCGGTTATTCGGGCAAACCGATACATCAGTTGGTTGCCATGAACATGCAGGGCGTTATCCAGAAGGTCTTGCTGGTCGAACATCACGAACCTATCGTGCTGATAGGCATCCCCGAAAAACGCATCGTCGCCGTGCTCGAGGATTACCAGGGCCTGGACGTCGGTAAACTGGTACGCGGCACGCAGGATCACAATGTCGACATCGTCACCGGCGCCACGGTGACGGTGATGGTAATGGACGACAGTATTCTACTCAGTGCGATCAAGGTCGCTCGAAAATTCGAATTGTCCGGACTCAGGTCCGAGAAAAAACGGGCTGGCCCGCTGGCATCGGTAAACGCCGAAATCAGTAATGTCGACGACTGGACGGGTCTGATCAGCGATGGCTCGGTAACCCGGCTTAAAATCAGTCTCGCGCAGATCAACCAGGCCTTCGAAGATTCAGGTGAAACGCTCGCGCTCGAGTTCCCCGAGGAAGGCGCGGACGACGAAGTCTTCATCGAACTCTACGCCGCGGTCGCGTCCATCCCCAGTATCGGCCGCAGCCTGCTGGGTGAAAACGAGTACCGCAACCTGCAGACGAAGCTGAAACCCGGAGAGCAGGCGATACTGCTGGCGGGTGATGGTCGCTATTCATTCAAGGGCTCCGGTTACGTGCGCGGCGGTATCTTCGATCGTTTCCAGATTATTCAGGGCGATACCTCCATCCGTTTCCATGACAACTATCACAAGCGCCTGCGACGCCTCGCTGCCGAGGGCGCTCCTGAACTGAAAGAGGTGGGCCTGTTCAGAACGCCTGCCGACCTCGAATTCGATGCGGCCGCCCCGTGGAAACTGGAGTTGCTGGTAGGTCGTAATATCGGTCCGACGAAAAAGGCCTTCCTGACCTTCGATCTCGCTTACAGCCCGCCGTACAAGTATCTGAGTTTCACTGAAGTGGAAGCTCCGGCCAGCGCGGAGACTACGTCGGTGGGCCAGGTGCCGGGGGTCGAGCCGATCTGGAAAAAGATGTGGCTGTTGAAGGTTCCGGAAGTGGCGGTGCTCGGTCTGGCGCTGGTGGTACTCACCTTTGTCTTTTTTTTCCAGGACTGGCTGGTTAAACGCCCCAGGTACGTCGACCGCATTCGGGTCGGCTTTCTCATTTTTACACTGTTCGGCATCGGCTGGTATTTCAATGCCCAGCTGTCGGTCGTCAATATCCTGTTCATGTTCAACGCCCTGGTGAGCGGTTTCGACTGGGAATATTTCCTCATGGAACCATTGATTTTCATTCTCTGGGCCTCGGTTGCCGCTGGGTTGCTGTTCTGGGGGCGTGGGCCTTACTGCGGGTGGTTATGCCCGTTTGGCGCGTTGCAGGAATTGCTCAACCGGGTCGCGAAGCTGTTCAAGATAAAGCAGGTCGAGGTACCGTGGGCGATGCACGAGCGCATCTGGGTCCTTAAGTACCTGATTTTTCTGCTGCTGTTCGGCCTGTCGCTGTACTCGCTGGAATGGGCCGAGCGTCTGGCCGAAGTCGAACCCTTCAAGACCGCCATTATCCTCAAGTTCGTGCGCGGCTGGCCTTACGTGCTTTTTGCGCTGGCGGTACTGTTGCCGGGCATATTCATCGAACGGTTTTACTGCCGATACCTGTGTCCGTTGGGCGCGGCCCTGGCGATTCCGGGAAGAATGCGCATGTTTGCCTGGCTCAAGCGATACAAGGAGTGCGGCAGCCCCTGTCAGCGCTGCGCCAACGAATGCATGGTTCAGGCGATCCACCCCGAAGGCAACATCAATGTGAATGAATGCCTCTATTGCCTTCATTGCCAGGTGGTTTATTCAGATGATCACGTCTGTCCGGTGCTAATTCAGAAACGATTGAAACGCGAGCGCCGGGAGACGCTTTACAGCAAAGATAAAGGCCTGAAAGATTTCGTAATTTGAACGGGATTCGAAAGCGTACAGGTTTGCAGGTATTGGTTGAAAGCAATGTTTTTTTACAGGGTTCACCATAGAGTTTTGCCCCTCGCTAGATTCGGGGTTTAAATAATCCGTCTGCCACATGGCGGGCACTAATATGAGGTAAGTAAAATGAAGAAAGAACAGGATAAAACAGAGAAGGAAGGCCTGACCCGGCGCGACCTGCTGGGCGGTTCGGTTAAACTGACCGCGCTTGCGGGCGTGGGCGCTGTGGCGGGATTCGCGGTGATGACACCTGAAACCGCTCAGGCTGCCGCAAACAAGGCTGAAGTGGCACCGGGGGATCTGGATGAGTACTACGGTTTCTGGAGTAGTGGTCAGGCGGGCGAAATGCGTATTCTGGGTATGCCCTCGATGCGTGAACTGATGCGCGTGCCGGTCTTCAATCGCTGCAGTGCGTCGGGCTGGGGTTCGACCAATGAAAGTCGCAAAATCATGCGCGACGGCATGTTGCCCGAAACCAAAAAGTACCTGGATTCAGGTGGACGCGGCGGTGTCTGGACCAACGGCGATTTGCACCACCCGCACATGTCGTTTACCGATGGCACCTATGACGGTCGTTACCTGTTCATGAACGACAAG
>JAAEPH010000155.1 GCA_024232855.1 Gammaproteobacteria bacterium | reverse complement strand
CGGTTATCCCCGCAATCGATCTCGATCAGTAACTTGTAGCCGGCGCCGGTTTGACTGGCCGCCGCGGCGATTGTGCGGCCCACCTCGACACTGTCAGTCATGATTTTCAAATCGGCGCCGCGGGCCATCAAAGCAGCGGCCTCGGGCAGCTTTGCCGGCAGTATGCCGACCGCGTAAGTGATGTCGGTAAACCCGTGTTCGAGAAAATAGCTCGCCTCTTTAAGCGTTGATACCGTGATTCCGACAGCCCCCGCGGCGATCACTTCTTTGGCCGCGCGTGCGGCCTTCATGGTCTTCAGGTGTGGGCGTAGCTGTACGCCGTGGCGGTCCGCGATGGCCTGCATGCGGGCGATGTTCACCATCAGCCTGTCCCTGTCGAGAAGCAGTGCCGGGGTCGAGAGTTCCGAAAAATCCATGCGCGTATTCTGTCAGCTTTTGTCGCAATAACAAAACCGGGCAGTCGCACGTAGGTATTGTCAAAATGCGGTGGCATGATGCAGTCCGGTGGCCCCTCGAACTGGAGTTTACTAAATGGGAGCCGAGATGCCGAATAGCCGATCCTGACTTCAGAGGGTGGCGTCGTCTTCAAAGAGATGGGCTTCCTGATAGGCTCACAGCTTACTCTTCCTCGCTGGTTTGGGGTAGAGTAAGCGTCAGCTAATTTCGCGGCTTAAAAATAATGGCGAGGATACTGTTTGCGTGGGAGTGCGGCGGCGGTTTAGGCCACCTTACTCTTTACAGGGAACTCATCGATCAACTGACAGGCGATGGGCACGCGGTTGTTTTTGTCACCCGCTCCCTTGCCAGTGCGATCAAGGTTTTTGGTGAAAGAACAGTCACCCTGGTGCAGGCTCCTGTGCGGATGGAAAATCTGGAAGAAGGGGTTCCATCACCCAGATCCTATTTGCACGTGCTGAAAAACCAGGGCTTTGCGGACGCCGAGGGCCTTTTCGGACGGTTTAAAGCATGGTTGGCGTTGTATGAGATGTGGCAGCCGGACCTGATTATCTCGGATCACAGCCCCACCGCAATATTTACGGCGCAGCATTACCCTGGCGCGAAGCTGGTTATGAGTGGTAATGGCTTTATGGTCCCTCCTGATGAACACCCTTTTCAGGCATTTCCCATTGCACCGCATTTTACCAGGGAGGTCCTGCTCGAGGAGGAGCAAAGGTTTCTTGATCAGCATATCAATCCACTCATGCAGGCCATGGGTGGTTCGCGCTATGACAGGCTCTGCGATGCTTTCAAAGCCGATGCGCGCTGGATTTGCCAGTTCAGGGAGATAGACCATTACCCTGATCGTGAAACAGCGAACTATATCGGCCCGGCAATAGCCGGTGCCGGCGAATCTCCGGTCTGGCCGGCGGGGCAGGGCAGCAAGGTTTTTGCTTATCTGAAGCCTCACGAGGGCCTGGCGGAGTTGCTGAGTCTGATCAGGCAACTGGGGCTACCGACCCTGATCAAGGGCGACCGGCTGCCCGCCGGCATTGAACGGCAATTTACCGGGCCAACCATCAGGTTTGCCGACAAGTTGCAGGATATGATCGAGGTCGCCAACAACTGTGACCTGGGAATAACGAATGGTAGCCCCACCATTACTTCTCAATTCTTACTGGCGGGCAAGCCTGTCCTGATGATCCCTTTGCATATCGAACAGTTGATATCATCAAAAGCAATCGAAGGTATCGGCTGTGGAATAGCAGTGGACTATTTACGAGAACAGCCCTTTTCCTACCCGACGGCACTTGCGGAACTGATGGCGACAGATAATCGATATCGACGCGCGGCACAGGACTTTGCAAAGGCCCATAAGGACTACCTTGCCACGCAGGTGACGGATTATATGTACGCAGACGTAAATCGCCTGCTTAACAGCCCGGTGCGGAGTAGATTCCCATGAAGCAAACTCATGCGTCGTCCGCTTACGCTTATCCGTTACTCATCCGTCAGCTCTGGCATACCCCGATGGCCTGCAATCCCGAGCAGCAAATCGTCAGCGGCACGCAGCGACGCTTCAGTTATCGTGTTCTGCGCGCACGCGTCGGCAGGCTCGCCTCCGGCCTGACATCCATCGGCGTCAAACCGGGAGACACGGTCGCGGTGATGGACTGGGATAACCACCGCTACCTGGAATGCTTCTTCGCGGTGCCGATGATCGCGGCGATACTGCACACGATCAACGTGCGCCAGTCTCCCGAGCAGAAACTCTTTACCATCAATCACGCCGAAGACGACGTCATTCTGCTGCATGCCGATTTCGTCCCAATCATCGAGCAGATTCGTGGCCGTATCGAAAAACCCCCGCGTTTTATTTTCCTGAGCGATACGCCCGATGCGGCGCTTCCCGAATTTTGCATTGAGGAGTATGAAGCGCTGTTGCAGGGTGGTGATGCCGATTACGTGTTCGAGGACTTCGATGAAAATACAGTGGCGACCACCTTTTACACCACCGGCACTACCGGCGATCCCAAGGCCGTGTTCTACACGCATCGCCAACTGGTGCTGCACACGCTGGCGATGATCGGTGGGCTGGCCTCGCCCGACAGCAGCAGCCGGATGCATCGCGGCGATGTCTATATGCCGATCACGCCGATGTTCCACGTGCACGCCTGGGGCTTTCCCTACGCCGCCACCTTGCTCGGCATCAAGCAGGTTTACCCGGGGCGCTACGACCCCGAACGCCTGCTCGAGCTGATCAAAACCGAGGGGGTCAGCTTTTCGCACTGCGTGCCGACGATTCTGCACATGTTGCTGACCGCACCCGGGGCCGGGGAAGTCGATCTTTCAGACTGGAAAGTCATTGTCGGGGGGCGCGGCGCTGCCGCGGGGTTTGGCGCAGATGGCCACGCAACGAGGCATCAATCTGTTTGCGGCCTACGGCCTGTCCGAAACCTGCCCCTTTTTAGCGGTCGCGGATATGGCCGGCGTACATGCGGTCGATGCCGATGCTGACGTCGCTGCCCGCTGCAAGACAGGCCGGCCGACGCTGATGGTGGATTTAAAAGTGGTCGATACGGACATGCAGGATATCCCTCGCGGTGGCGCGATCACCGGCGAGGTGATCGTGCGTTCGCCCTGGCTGACCCAGGGATATGCCGGCAACCCGGAGGGGTCGGAGGAACTGTGGCCGGGGGGTTACCTGCACACCGGCGATGTCGGCTATCTCGACGAGGGCGGTTCATTGTTGATTACCGACCGCATGAAAGATGTCATCAAGTCAGGCGGCGAATGGCTTTCATCGCTCGAACTGGAGGATATTGTTTCGGCTTGCGCCAGCGTCGCCGAGGTCACCGCGTTTGCCATCGGCGACGACCGCTGGGGGGAGCGGCCGATGCTCGCCGTGGTTGGCAGCCCGGGAGCATCTCAGGAAGTCATCGTCAGTGAGGCAAATGCCGCGATACACGCGGGAATCGACGCCGGTCGGTTTCCGAAGTGGGCGTTGCCGGAGCGTATCGAGGTGCTTGATGAATTGCCCAGGACCAGTGTCGGGAAACTGGATAAAAAGCGGCTGCGAGCGTTTTATGGCGCTTCCGGGAAATGAAACCGAGCCTGCCCCGTTTACCAGTCCAGCGCCAGCTCTTCCGGGATATCGATCAATGTCGGTTTCGAGGCGCTGTCCGCATCCTGTAATGCCTCGATGAATTCGGCTCGCGTGGAAACCGTTGTGGCGAGGCAGCCGAATCCCCGTGCAACCGCGATGAAATCGGGCGTGTAGATGTCGACCCCGATGGTCGGAATGTCGCGATCGACCATGTAGCGTTTTATTTCGCCGTAGCCCTTGTTGTTCCAGACCAGGATCGGAACGGCGAGTTCCAGTTCGACCGCGGTCGCCAGTTCCGCCAGCGTGAATTGCAGGCCGCCATCGCCGATAAGCGACACCACCGGGGTATCCGCCAGCGCCAGTTTCGCGCCGAGGGCGGCGGGTAATCCGTATCCCAGGGTACCGTAGCCGGTAGAGGAATTGAAATAGCGGCGCGGTCCAGCGGTTTCGTAGAATAAATTTCCGCCGTAAACGGGTTGCGTGGAATCGCCGACGATAATGACGTCGGGCAGGGTTTCCGCGACGAGGTCGAGAAAACGGCCGTGCGCCCGGTAGGCCGCGGGCGCGAGCCCGTCGGAGGCGCGCCGCAGTTCGGCAACTACCGCGCGGTGATCGAATGGATTGAAATCCGCCAACGCGTCGTACAGCGCCTGCATCGTCAGGGCGGCGTCGGCGCAGATGGACATCGACGGCAGCACGTTTCGCGTCGTTTGTTCGGGTTCGATATCGACGCGAATCACCTGGCCGTTAATTCTCAGTTGATCGTCAAACAGCAGGGTATCGGTCTCGCCGAGTTCGGTGCCGATGGCGAGCACCATGTCGGCGGCCTGTATCGCATCGAGCACCGGTTTCTGCGGCAAGCGACTGCCCAGGCTCAATGGGTGTCCGCGCGCCAGTACGCCCTTGGCGTTAACCGTGAGCGCGGTACGCACACCGAGCCGTTCCACCAGTCGGCGGGCTTCATTGGCAGCATTCTGGGCGCCGCCGCCGAGGACGATAAAAGGACGTTCCGCGGCCTTCAACAATGCCACCGCGTCGGCGATGGCGGCCCGGCTCGGTCCGGGACGATAACGCTTGCCGATGGCGCCTGCGCCGACGAATGTCGCCGGCGCCGTTATCACGTCGAGCGGTAACTCGATGTGCACCGGTCCCGGGCGGGCGCTGTCAAACACGGCGAAGGCGCGCGCCAGCACCTGGTCGAGTTCGTCCGGGCGGGCGACGGTGTGACTGAACACGGAAACCCCGGCGACGAGCTCGCGCTGGCTCGGCAACTCGTGCAGCCGCCCCTGGCCCAGCGACAGCTCATGCGAATTGTTGACGCTGGAGATCACCAGCATGGGCACGGAATCGGAATAGGCTTGCGCCATGGCGGTGATGATGTTGGTCATTCCGGGGCCCGAAATGATAAAGCAGGCGGCCGGCTTGCCGGTGACGCGCGCATAACCGTCGGCCATGAAACCGGCGCCCTGCTCGTGGCGGGGCGTGATATGGCGCAAACGGGTGTTGGGCAGGCCGCGATACAACTCGACGGTATGCACGCCGGGAATCCCGAAGACGACCTCGATGCCATAGGCTTGCAGCAGTTCGACCAGGGCTTCACCGCAGGTCTTTACTCTCTTGTCCACCATAGTTCGGTTCCTGTCGGCGTCACATCGAATCCCGTATTGTAGAGCCAAACCCCGATCCGAAGGAAATCCCAACCGTTCGACGCGGCTTGGCAAAGCACGCCGTGAAGCCGTAAAATAGTCGACTTTATTCAACTGAGGAT
>JAAEPH010000154.1 GCA_024232855.1 Gammaproteobacteria bacterium | reverse complement strand
CTCTGGAGATATTTCTGATCAGGCTCGTACTAATCGGAAGATTCTTTTCCATTGCATGGAGGAAGCAGGTTTTGTAAATTATCCATTTGAATGGTGGCATTGGTCATTTGGCGATAAGTATTGGGCGGCAGTTAAAGGTGCCCCTCACGCTATTTACGGTGCCATAAATGGAAACTAACAATGGGATGTGAGGGACACCCGCTTTCCGATTGTCGACTGGTTCATCCTCTTAGGGTGGATGTCCCTGTTAACTCCGGCGATAGGCGCACCCGAATTCAACCAGGGTGCCGCGCGCGATCGGGCACGGGAGATCCAGCGCAATCTAGGGCTCGAACCCATGGACAACCCCTTTCTCGCAGAAACCGAACAATTGATCGCGCCGCAGGTGGCAGAGGCCGAACTGCGCCGCGAACTGCCCGCCTGGCAGGAACACTTCACTTCCGATGATTACACCGAGTATTGTTGGCACGCGCCTACCGTGCGCTTGTATATCGCACGCCCGACGCTGGCCGCCGCACAACCCGGGTACAAGTATCCGGCCTGGGCGATGAACGCACTCGGCGGCATCCGTGAGACCATCGAACCGATGATCGCCTGCGCCTCAAAAACCATCGGCTGTACCGTGATCGACCTGCTCCACGATGCGGACATGCTGGCCGCCGCCAGGCGAGAATTCGAGGAGCGCACCGGTGGCGGCATCGAAGGCAGCCACTGGCAAGCTCCGCTATGCGAGTACGAGCCCCCGACCGACTTCCGTTGGCCCGAGTACGTCACGACTCCACGCGGCCGCGAATGGTGGATTCCCGGCCCATAGTTCCAGGCAGGGTGAAAGTTATTTGTTCCGGAGCATTATTGATAGTCACTCAGGGTGTCCCTGTTGGCTTCCCTGTTGGCTACTTGGGCGGAGCGACTATGCAGCCATGGCAGTAATCCAGTATCATGAGAAACAGAATGAGAAAGCACCCGAACTGGCAACATATCACAATATCCACGCAAGCGGCATATCACAGTATTCGTGCCAGCTACATAATCAGCTGTTATG
>JAAEPH010000153.1 GCA_024232855.1 Gammaproteobacteria bacterium | reverse complement strand
GTAGGCGTCATGGTAGCCGAGATCCTCGACCATCCAGCCATTCCAGGACCAGCCCCAGGCAGCGTCGATAATCCAGGTGAAGGAACCGATTACGATCGCCAGGATCCAGAAAGCACTGGGACGAATACGCTCGATGACCGCACCGGATACGATGGAAGCGGCGGTCCATGAGAACAGCAGGAATGCCGCCCAGAACACGCCGTTGATGCGTGCCCAGAATGCGGTATCGTCACCTGTCAGCGTATCCTGAACCGGCGCGCCACCCATGTGGGTGCCCATCAATTCGCTCCAGGGCGTTGCCCAGGGCGCATCCACCAGCGGGCCGCTGATCCACGGGCCATTTACGAAGGCAAAATAAATCCACCAACCGAAGAAGAAAAAGGTAATCGTCACCAGCGGGATCAGCATGGTGTTCTTCATCAGCGTGTGGGTATGGTTCTTGTATCTGGAGGCGCCAACCTCGTACATACAGAAACCGACGTGTATCAAAAACATGAAAACGACGGTTACCCAATAATAAAACTCGGTAAATATCGTTATCAAGGACGTTAGTTCATTATCCATCTGTCTCCCCCTCATTTGGTATTGAGATTTGTAAATCTTATGTCGAAAATCCTTTTACCTGATTCAGCTTGATTTCCAGCGGCATAAGTTCCACTGTCATGAAAGATTAGCCACTCAAATGAAAATCAAAAGTATTTATACCCCTATAACCAGCCAGTATCAACTTTAAATCAGGTTTCCTCCATAAACGCTTGAGAACAGGGGTCTCGGTATGCCGCGACCCCTTGAATTTCATCAAATTCCTGTTTCCTGTCAGGAGAATTTTTCATAGGCCTGGCGCAAATCCACCATCGGGTGCCCTGCGGCCATCTGAAACTTGACCAGCAACTCACGTGCGATCATGTCGCGATCCTGCTGGTTGTCCGGTAATTCAATGTTATCGGGAATGGTTACCCAGCCATTGATATTACGGTCGAACACCGCGGGATTGCCTTCCTCGTAGCCCATGTGCACATCTTCGAGCCAGTTCAGATCCCGCCATCCCATGACTTCCATGTATTGACGCAGGAATGGCGTACAACGCTCCATATCGGGTACCAGGTTGACGTCGTAGCGATAGCCAATATGTTGCCCGATAATCTTCTCGCGCTCCGAATCGACCCCATCGCCTTCGAGGAAGTGATTAATATCTTGTTCAGCCATTATTACGTCCTCCTTAGAAACGATTCATGTCGGGGCGACCGACGGTGTACTGGGTGCCTGCCATCGGTACCTGCGCACAGGCCGAGGCTTCGAGCGTCAATGCCGACAGGTCTTCCGGCTCCAGCGAATGGATATTGGTCTTACCGCATGCACGCGCGAACATCTGAGCCTCGATGGTGAGCGTGTGCAGGAAGTTGTATACCCGCTCGGCCGCTTCGTCGGGATCGAGACGCTTGCGCAATTCCGGATCCTGGGTGGCGACACCGACCGGACAACGACCGGTATGACAGTGGTAGCAATATCCCGCTTCGACGCCCATTTCCTTCTCGAAATCGGCTTCCGGGATATCCTTGTTGCAATTCAGCGCCATCATTACCGAGTGTCCGATCGCGACCGCATCGGCGCCGAGCGCAATCGCCTTGGCGACGTCGGCCCCGTTACGGATACCACCGGCATAAACCAGCGAGATACGACCGGACATGCCGACATCATCGAGCGCCTGGCGCGCCTGGCGGATCGCCGCGATTCCGGGAACCCCGGTATCCTCGGTCGCCAGGTGCGGACCTGCGCCGGTGCCGCCTTCCATGCCGTCCATGTAGATCGAGTCGGGTCCGGTCTTGGCCGCCATGCGCACGTCGTCGTAAACCCGCGCCGCGCCCAGTTTCAGCTGGATCGGAATCTGTCCGTCGGTGGCTTCACGGATTTCCTGGATCTTCAGCGCCAGGTCGTCCGGTCCCATCCAGTCGGGATGGCGTGCCGGCGAGCGCTGGTCGATACCGGCCGGCAATGAACGCATTTCGGCAACCTGATCGGTAACCTTTTGCCCCATCAGGTGGCCACCGAGGCCCACTTTACAGCCCTGGCCGATGAAAAACTCGACCGCGTCGGCGAGGCGCAGGTGATTCGGGTTAAAGCCGTAACGCGACTGGATACACTGGTACAGCCACTTCGACGAGTAACGTCGCTCGTCCGGGATCATGCCGCCTTCACCGGAACAGGTCGCGGTACCGGCCATGGTGGCGCCACGCGCCAGCGCGGTCTTGGCCTCGTAGGAGAGCGCGCCAAAGCTCATACCTGTCACGTAAATCGGAATATCGAGATCCAGCGGACGCTTGGCTTCGGGACCGATAATGGTCCTGGTCAAACACTTTTCGCGGTAACCCTCGATGACGAATCGGGTCAGGGTACCGGGCATGAACGTCAGGTCGTCCCAGGTCGGGATTTTCTTGAACAGTGAGAAACCGCGCATGCGGTAACGCCCCAGTTCGGATTTGATATGTATATCGTTGATAACCTCGGGCGGAAAGATAAAGCTCTTGCCGAGGTTATATGGATCTTTCTTGGTATCAGACATCTGTATTCTCCAAATTCCCGGTGATGCTTAAAGCACCAGCTTTTTCTCGGTGGGTTCGAGGTTGTCGTAGTTCCACAACTGCTTGCCCGACGTCAGCTTGATGATGCTGTCAATGCCGTTCGGCGTCTCCATACCGTAGAGGTCGAGTTTGCCCTTGAGGTATTTCCTGTCGAGATCGGTGAGCTCGGTTTCGACGCAGTCGACGCCGAGGCTGGCGATCTTGCCGCCCACGTAAATGGTGCCGTCATACATCGAGTCGCCGAGGTTGTCGCCGGTGTCGCCGAGAAGGATCATGCGGCCGCGCTGCATCATGAAGCCGGTAAAGGCGCCGACGCTGCCGCCGACGATGATGGTGCCGCCCTTCTGGTCGATGCCGACGCGCGCGCCGGCCTGGCCTTTACAAACCAGGTCGCCGCCGCGAATCGCGGCGCCGAACAGCGAGCCCGCATTCTTTTCGATGACCACGGTGCCGGCCATCATGTTCTCGGCGCAGGACCAGCCGACGCGACCGGTAATGCGCACGTTGGGGCCGTCGATCAAGCCGCAGCCGAAGTAACCCAGGCTGCCTTCGAAGTTGAGGTTGAGCCGGTTCAGAATACCCACGCCGAGCGAATGCTTGGCGCGCGGATTCTTTACCGTAATAGTGCCGTGACCCGACTGCATCAATTCGCGGATCTTGAGATTGATCTCGGAAATGCTCAAATCAGCAGCGTCGAATTCAGCGCTGTTGGCGTAATCGACCTCGTAGCCCCACGGATAGGTATAGTTCTCTTCCTCGGTGGCCGAGAAATACATTTGCTGGGTACGACCGGTGAGCTGCTCCTCGTGAAGCCCCATTTCATGGGATGTAGTTACGCTGCCCATACTTTTACCTCCCCTTGATAAGGATCCCAGGTGTCTATTTCACGCGGGAAAATACTGCGGATGGCCACTTCTTCCGAAGCCAGGCCTACAAATTCATCGCTCTCGTAGAGCACCATCGGCTTGGCCGCCATGACATCCTTGGCCATGCCGAGCTGATCGCTGGTGGCGACCAGGTAGGTGAACACACCGTCGAGTTTCTCGATCGAGCGCTTCATCGCGGGCTCGAGTTCGTCCCCCTGGTCGATGCGGTCGGCGATATAAACCGCGATCAGCTCCGAGTCGCAGTTCGACATGAAACGGTGGCCGCGGCGTTCGAGGTCGCGGCGGTTAGTCCAGTAGTTGGTCAGCTGCCCGTTATGCACTACCGAAACGTCATTGAACGGGTAAGCCCAGTAAGGGTGGGCACTGCGAATATCGACGTCGGATTCGGTCGCCATGCGAGTGTGCCCGATGGCATGGGTGCCGACGAAGCCACTCAGACCGTATTGTTCGGAAACCAGCGCCGCATCGCCGAGGTCCTTGATCAGTTCGAGACCCTTGCCGACCGACAGGATTTCAACGCTGTCGAGATCCTCGATATAATCGATCAGGCGCTTGAGATCGCCGCCGAATTTGAAGTGATAGCGGAAAGCGTATTCGGTTGCGTCTTCGCGCGTCGTGACTTCGGCGCCCATTTCCTCGAGACGCGTATCGACGGCCGCCTTGCGTTCGATCACCTGGCGATGAATATCAAAGCCGGTTTTCATTTCTTCCTGCTCGGCGACCTTGAAACGCAGCACGTGCACGCCTTCTTCACCCTTGCCGTAGAGTGCAAAACCGGTAGAGTCGGGCCCGCGGTGCTTCAGTGCCTGCAGCATCTGGGTCATCTCGCTACCGATATCGCTGGTAACGCCGCCTTTCCAGATTAATCCAGCAATACCACACATAAGATTATCCTCAATTAATGTTTAGCCGCCGGAGCAGCATAAAGTTTGATTGACCCGGTGCGGCCATTGCCTGTCACCGGGTCAAATACAGTAAGGTCTAGGGCAAGCAGTCGAGATAGGTTTCAACGTCCCAATCGGTAACGGTGTGATTGAACCTCTCCCACTCGTCGCGCTTGTAATGCTCGAAAACCTTGAACATCTCGCCCGGCATCGATGACTTGATGACTTCATCGTTGCGCAGCTCTTCGAGCGCTTCACCCAACGACATCGGCAGTTTCTTGACCTCTTTACCCGCGTCGATGGCCTCGTAGATGTTGCGTTCTTCCGCCACACCCGGGTCGAGGTTGTTGTCGATTCCGTCATCGAATGCTTTCAACAGCGCCGTGCCCATCAGGTACGGGTTCACCATCGAATCGACCGAGCGGTACTCGAAACGTCCCGGGGCCGAAACACGCAATGCACAGGTGCGGTTCTGGTAACCCCAATCGGCAAAAATCGGTGCCCAGAAACCAGTGTCCCAGAGACGACGGTAAGAGTTAACCGTAGAGGAACCGATCGAAGTCAGTGCGCCGAGGTGCTTGATGACACCACCAATGGATTGCAGTCCAATCGGACCCGGCGCACGTTCGTCAATTGACGGATCGGGCATGAAGGTATTTTCACCGCCGATACGGTAGGTAAACGAGCCTTCCATGCCCGCCAGGGTTTCGAAGCCAAGCTTGTTGACGATATCTTCACCGCCGCGCCACAGCGACATGTTGTGGTGACAGCCGGAAGCCGACACGCCCATGAAGGGCTTCGACATGAAACACGCAATCAGGTTGTCTTCGCGCGCAACCTGTGCACAGATCTGGCGGTAGGTAGTCAAACGATCCGCATTACGCAGCACGTCATCGAACTGGGTATTGAGCTCGAGTTGACCCGGCGCGTCTTCGTGGTCACCCTGGATGATATCGAGGCCCATTTGCTGAGAGTACTCGATGACTTTCATGAAAGTCGGGCGCAGCTCTTCGAACTGGTCGATGTGGTAGCAGTTGGGCTTGGTCACGCCACCCGCCATCTTGCCGTCTTCACCGCGCTTCAACCACATCATTTCCGGCTCGGTGCCGCAACGCATGTCGAGACCGTGCTTGCCCTGGAATTCTTTGTGGATGCGACGCAGGTTACCGCGACAATCCGATGTCAACGCGCCACCCGCATTCTCGCGTTCTTCACGATTACGGAACAGGGTACAGAATACACGACCTACCCGCTTGTCCCAGGGCAACTGGCAGAAAGTTTCCGGATCGGGGATACCGACCAGTTCAGATGACTCGGGACCATAACCGATGTAATCGCCATGCCGGTCGACAAACAGGTTTGCGGTCGAACCGTAAACCAGCTGAAAACCCTTTTCCGCGAGTCGCTCCCAGTGAGCCGCCGGTATGCCCTTGCCGACGATGCGCCCGGTGACGGAAATGAACTGGTAATAGATATAATCTACGCCAGTCTCCTTGATCTTTTCAGAAACCTGCTTGACCAGGTCGGCGCGTCCAGGTGCTTCCACATGTGCTTGTAAATCGGTCATGTTACCCTCCAACGGTTATAAGGTGTGTTCTCAAGTTACGCTTCAAGGTTCGTCATATAGATTGCACCAGCCAATAACAGTTTTTCGGCGGAAAACGCTTCACCTGCCCCCCCGGATACGGCTGAATCGAACCATACTGGCCGCAATGGTATACCCATCGATGCGCACAAAACAAGACCTAATTAGCGAATTTTTAGACAATATTGCCTAATATCAATAATTATTTGTACCAATTTAGACCAACCCAGTCGAAATCATCCTCTTGCGAACAGGCGGTTCGATCACTTCCGGAATATCGAGCAGGTTATTATTTAATTTAAATACTTTTAATTCAAAAGCTTACAATACTATCATTGAATAACCAAGCGCATTCAATTTTACCGATGTTGATTTTCAGAGGTTATCCCGGTACGGTCCAATTTCTGATCAGAGCGAACCATTTTGCCCTTTTGATCTTAAATTTAGGGGTTGAATCAGGCCTGTATTTGCTTCATCATTGTACCAATTACAAGTACCATATCTCAGACCAGAACGAGGGGAGTCACCGGAATTGAAATCGACGGGTAGCAATGCAAGGGCTAGCTCTAATCGCGTTGGCGTAACCACCGGTAATGTCGCGATGCAGTTGCGTCGGCGCATTCTGGAGGGGCATTACGCCTACGAGGAAAGGCTACCGGCGGAGCGTAACCTGGCCGAGGAATTCGATGTCTCACGCGGCACTATCCGCTCGGTACTGCAGATTCTCGAAAAGCAACACCTGGTGACCCGCCAGATCGGCAGTGGTACCTATGTATCGCATCGTGAAGTGACCAACCAGCAGGAAATCGCCAGTATCACCAGCCCGATCGAAATGGTCGAGGTGCGCATCGCCATCGAACCGCAACTGGTCAGGCTGGCGATCGCCAATTCGAGCCTGCGCGACCTCGAAGAACTACGCGACGCGTTGCGCCAGTGCGAGAGCTGCGACGGGGACGCGGAGAAATTCGCGCGCGCCGACACCGCCTTCCACATGGCGCTGGCGCACTGCGCCAAGAACAAGTTGATGTACTGGTTGTACGAGCGCATCAGCGACGTCCGCCGTAACTCGCAATGGGGCAGCATGAAATCGAAACTGCTGACCCCGGAACGCATGGATTACTATAACCGCCAGCATCGCGCACTTTACGAGGGCCTGGTGGCGCGCGATACCGTTCGCGCGGTGCAAATCATCAAGGATCACCTGTATGGCGTGCAGGACGACCTGCTTGAAACGGAATAGGTATAGAATGTCATGAACGTAGCGATGTACGCATCCCCGATACGCATTCATGAGCCGGGGCTCAACACCCTGCCACCGAACTGCGAGCGTTATGTTGTCCGCGCGGGTGGCGTAACCGCACTTGAGCTCTTTGCCGGAGATACGATCGACGTGGTGAGCCCCGAAGGTCGGCAGAAGGGTGAAATCACCGTTTTCGACCACCACGGCAAAAGCGACATGCAGTTTATCGGCGCTGACGGCAACGGGCGCGCGGAGGGGTTCAAACGCATCCTCGAAGGTGATGGCGCGCGCGCTGTCAAACTCGCGCGCATTCTTGAATTTCGTAACATTTCGCTTGAGGCGGCGCGCAGTACAACGGTGTTCGGCGACGAATCACCCGCAGGGGATTCGGTTACTTTCACCGCCAGCGAAGATCTGACCTGTGTCGTCGCCGCACCCGGTGAGCCCATGCGTGCCGATTTGCAAAACACCCTGACCGACCTTGTCCTTTTCGTACAGCGACAGCCGCGTGCGCACGAAGAACGTATCGTGCGACTGCCGGACCCGCTCGCGGACCCGTTACAGGATGTTCGCATCGAGGCGCGCACCGCCTTCACTTACGAAGTCAAGGCCGGGCAATATATCCAGATCATCGATGTCGAGGGACGCGAATGTTCGGACTTCCAGTGTTTCGATGTCGCCGCGCTGGAAAAGGGCAAGGAACGTTGCCTCGATGCCACCGCCACGCGACACGTCGTCGGCGCCTCCTATCCGGCGCCGGGATTGCTGGCAAAGTTTTATACGCAGGATTTCGAACCGCTGGTCGAACTGGTGCGCGATACCTGCGGGCGACACGACAGTTTCGGAACCGCCTGTACCGCGAAGTACTACGAGGACCTGGGATACCCCGGCCACGTCAACTGTTCCGAGAATTTCAATCGCGGCCTGCAGCCTTTCGGTATTCAGCCCCGTTCCGGCTGGATGGCGATCAACCTGTTTTTCAATACCAATATCGACGACACCAACCAGATGTATTTCGATGCACCCTGGTCGCGCCCGGGCGACTATGTATTGATGCGCGCGCTCAAGGACATGATATGCGTATCCTCCGCCTGTCCCTGCGATGTCGACCCGGCCAACGGCTGGAACCCGACCGACATCCACCTGCGCATTTACTCCGACGAGAATACCTTTACCAAAGCGATGGCATACAGAATGACTACCGACGCAGAAAAACAGCTTACCAAGGAAACAGGGTTTCATTCCCGAACCCTGCAACACACGCGAAACTTCACCGAGTACGCAGGCTATTGGCTCGCCAACAGTTATACCCGGCACGGCGCCATCGACGAATACTGGGCTTGCCGCGAAGGCGCAGCGGTGATCGATCTGTCACCGTTGCGCAAGTACGAGGTGCTCGGGCCCGACGCGGAACTGCTGTTGCAGACCTGCGTCACGCGCGATGTGCGCCGGCTCGCGGTCGGACAGGTGGTTTACACCGCGATGTGTTACGAAAACGGCGGCATGATCGACGACGGCACCGTGTTCCGGCTCGGTCAGGACAACTTCCGCTGGATCGGCGGTAGCGACGAGAGCGGGATCTGGTTGCGCGAACAGGCGCAGCAACGCGGCCTGCAGGTCTGGGTGCGCAACTCGACCGATCAATTGCATAACCTGCAGGTACAGGGTCCGAAAAGCCGTGACATTCTGAAACAGATCATATGGACACGCCCCGACCAGGCCACGCTCGAGGAACTCGGCTGGTTTCGTTTCTCGATCGCGCGCATCGGCGATGAACACGGTATCCCACTGGTGGTTTCGCGCACCGGTTACACCGGCGAACTTGGCTACGAGGTTTTTTGCCATCCCAAGGACGCCGGGGCCGTCTGGGATGCTATCTGGGAGGTCGGCAAGGCATACGACCTGACCCCGCTCGGACTGGAAGCGCTGGACATGCTGCGTGTCGAAGCCGGCCTCATATTCGCCGGTTATGAATTCAGCGATCAAACCGACCCGTTCGAAGCCGGGATCCCGTTTACGGTTCCGCTCAAGACCAAGCAGGACGATTTCATCGGCAAGGCATCGCTGATAAAACGCAAGGAGAATCCGCAACGGGTGCTCGCTGGACTCGAACTCAACGGCGATGAAATGGCCGCCAGCGGCGATTGTGTCAACATCAGCCGCAACCAGGTCGGTGAAATCACGAGCGCGGTACGTTCGCCCATATTGCGCAAGAATCTCGCCCTTTGCCGCATCCAGGTGGAGCACAGCGAACCCGGCACCGAAGTGGAGGTCGGCAAGCTGGACGGCAAACAGAAACGCCTGCCGGCCAAGGTGGTGAGCTTTCCATTCTACGATCCGACCAAGTCCAGGGTGCGCGACGTCCCTCCACCCGAGTAATTCAAAAGCGGGTTCTCGCGGAGGCGCGGAGGCGCAGGGAAACGCAGGGGAAAAGAATAAATGGGAAGCCCTTGTTCCGGGGTCATTCCGATACGTTGGATCCCCGTGAAAGCGGAAATCTTATAACGTGCCACCATGACGAATCACTCGAAGCCTGTCACCGCTTTGGAAACCATATCTGTTCCTTTGCGCCCCCTGCCTCTCCGCGCCTCCGCGAGAACTTTCCCTGAAGCCAGGCAAGGCTATCTGATGACGAGGCAGTTGACTTCGGTGAGGTCCAGTAGTTTGCGCGAAACACTGCCCATCCAGGCAGTCTTGTCCTTGGATAAACCGCGGGTCCCGACTACTATCAGATCGATTTTGCGCCGCCTGGCAAAGCCAGCGATGCTGGTGGCGGGATCGCCGCTGCCGATCGCGGTCTGGATTTTTTTGGCGCCTTCTTTTCTGGCCTGGTTTTTGGCATACCTCAGAATTCTGTCGGCCGCCTGGCGCATGAGGTCATCGCGGGTGTTGTAGAAGGACTCGAAACTGGGGTCTTCCCTGAGTTCCTTCGGCAATTGCATGTCCCGTATCACGTTCAATATCAGTAACTCGGTCTCGTGTTGCACCGACAGGCGGGCGGCGAAGCTGACCGCGCGACTCGACGCTGCCGAGGCATCGGTTGCAACCAGGATCTTCTTGATCATGTAGCGAGGGCACCACTTCAAGCCGTGAATGTGGGTATTAAGCCTATTCGTGTCTCAATCTGCAAGCATTTGAACCCCCAAAACGCCAATTAACCTTGAATTTGCAGAGGTAGTTCGGTGCTGTACTTGATTTGCGTCACCGCCACGTTTGAATTGATATCGCGAACCTGCGACATCTGCAGTAAATGCCGTCGCAGAAACCGGTCGTAGTGCTTGATATCGCGCGTGATAATCTTGAGGAAATAGTCGGCCGAACCGGTTACGGTGTAACACTCTACCACTTCCGCGAAGGCCTGCACCCGCTCTTCGAAGGCGTGCAGCGAAACCTCGTCGTTTTTCTCCAGGCGGATTCGTGCAAAAACAACCAGGCCCAGGCCTAACCTTTCGGCGTCGAGCAGCGCCACCTTTTTTTGAATCAGGCCTTCCTGCTCGAGTCGATTGATGCGGCGCCAGCAGGGTGACGCCGACAGGTTGACCTGATCGGCAATCTCGGCCGCGGTCAACGATGCATCGTGTTGCAACATGGCGAGAATCTTGATATCGATTGGCGAAAGATTCATATGTAAAGGCATTACTATTCTAAATTTTTATACAATAATAGAATAATTTTCCCTGTCAATTCATATCGGCACCAAAATAGCAATGATTTCTCTTACCCAGGGGAATAAAATTACAACGTTTTGTACTGATCTGGTGAAGCAATGAAAGTCTCTCTCGACGATAAATACTCGCAGGATACGGGCCGGGCCTTCATGACCGGCATCGAAGCGCTGGTGCGGTTGCCAATCCTGCAGCATCAGCGTGACCTCGAACGCGGCCTCAACACCGCCTGTTTTATCTCCGGATACCGTGGGTCGCCGATCGGCGGGCTCGACCAGGCCCTGTGGAAAGCAAAACGCTTCACCGAAAAGCACAACATCCACTTCCTGCCCGGCGTCAATGAAGACCTGGCGATGACGTCGGTGTGGGGAAGTCAGCAGGTCGGACTGTTCGCGGGCGCCAAATACGACGGCGTTTTCGGCATGTGGTACGGCAAGGGACCCGGGCTCGACCGCAGCATGGACGTACTCAAGCATGCCAACGCCTTCGGTACCTCACCCCACGGCGGCGTACTCGCGGTGGTTGGCGACGATCACGCCTGCAAATCATCGACCCTGCCCCACCAAAGCGATCACATGTTCGTCGGCGCCACCGTGCCGGTACTCAATCCCGCGGACGTTCAGGAAGTGCTCGATCTGGGCGTGCTCGGCTGGGAGTTGTCGCGCTATAGCGGTTGCTGGGTCGGCTTGAAGGCAATTACCGAAAACATGGATGCCGCCATTTCGGCGGAGATCGATCCGGGTCGCGTCAAAGTCGTAACCCCCGAAGATTACACCCTGCCCGAAGACGGCGTGCACACGCGCTGGCCGGACACGCCCATGGCGCAGGAAGAACGCCTGCAACGCCACAAGATCTATGCCGCCAGGGCCTTCGCGCGCGCCAACAACATCAACCGCATCGAGATCGATAGCGTCAACGCCAGGCTCGGCATTATTACCACCGGCAAATCCTATCTCGACACCCTGCAGGCGCTCGAGGATCTCGGTATCGATGAGAAGCTCGCGGCGCAAATCGGCATCCGCCTGTTCAAGGTCGGCATGAGCTGGCCGCTGGAGCCGGTGATGACGCACAAGTTTGCCGAAGGGCTCGAAGAAATTCTCGTGGTCGAGGAAAAGCGCAGCGTCATCGAAGACCAACTCACCGGGCAGCTATACAACTGGCCGGTCGACGAGCGCCCGCGCGTGGTCGGCGAGTACGACGAAGATCGCAACCTGCTGTTGACCAACCTCGGCGAACTGACACCCGCCATGATCGCGCGCGTCATCGCCGCACGCATCTCGCGTTTTTTCGACAGTGAATCGATTCAGGAGCGCCTCCAGTTTCTCGAGGCCAAGGAAACCACGCTCGCCGTCAAACGCGACCGCGCCGAACGCAAGCCCTGGTTTTGCTCCGGCTGCCCGCACAACACATCAACCGTGGTGCCCGAGGGGAGCGTGGCCTATGGCGGTATTGGCTGTCACTACATGGCGACCTGGATGGATCGCGGCACCGAAACCTTTACCCAGATGGGTGGCGAAGGCGCCACCTGGCTCGGCCAGGCGCCATTTACCGAAACCCGGCACGTGTTCCAGAATCTCGGCGACGGCACCTATTTCCATTCCGGCCTGCTGGCGATTCGCGCCGCGGTCGCCGCCGGCGTCAATATCACCTACAAGATCCTCTACAACGACGCGGTCGCAATGACCGGCGGGCAACCGCTCGATGGCGAGCTGTCGGTGGCGCGGATCATCGAGCAGATACGCGCCGAAGGCGTCCACCGAATCGCCCTGGTTTCGGATCATCCGCAAGGCTATCGCGATAGCGGTCTCGCAAAATACGACGGAGTCTCGGTTTCGCATCGAGATCAGCTCGAATCGATCCAACTCGAATTGCGTGAAACCGAAGGATGCAGCGCACTGATCTATGCGCAGACCTGCGCCGCCAAAAAACGCCGCCGACGCAAGCGCGGCGCCCTCGAGGATCCGCCGCGAAGAATATTCATCAACGATGCCGTGTGCGAGGGTTGTGGCGATTGCGGATTGCAATCCAACTGCCTGTCGATTATCCCGAAACCAACGCCGCTGGGGCGTAAGCGCGCAATCGACCAGGGAGCCTGCAACAAGGATTATTCCTGCGTGCGCGGATTTTGCCCGAGTTTCGTTTCGGTACACGGCGGCCAACTACGCCAACAGCAACCGACGGCCCGTTCCGAGAACTGGCAGGAAGCCGCGGAACCGGGACGCATCGACGTCGAAGGTCCCTTCAATATCCTCATTACCGGCATCGGCGGCACCGGCACGCTCACGGTCGGCTCGGTCCTCGGCATGGCCGCCCACATCGAGCAAAAAGGCGTGTCGGTACTCAATCAAACCGGATTGGCGCAGAAATTCGGCGCCGTCACCGGGCATGTGCGCATTGCCGAGCGGCAGGCCAATATTCACGCCATGCGGATTCCGGCAGGGGAAGCCGACCTGTTGATCGGCGGCGACCTGGTAGTTTCAGCCGCCAACGAGGCGCTGTCGAAGCTGAATCGGGAACACTCCCATGCGGTGATTAACGGCCACCTTTCGGCGACCGCCGAATTTACCCGCAACCCGGATGCGTTATTTCCCGCCAGCGACATGGAACAGGCCATCAGCGGCGAAATCAAGGAAGGCTGCGGCCATTTTGTCGATGCGTCCGCGATTGCAACCGGGCTGCTGGGCGATGCGATATTCGCCAACTTTTTCCTCCTCGGAGTGGCCTATCAACAAGGGTTGATACCGATCAGCGCCGCGTCCATCAGCGCAGCCATCGAGCTGAATGGCGTCGCCATCGAGCAAAACCGCCAGGCTTTCCTGTGGGGTCGCCGCTATGCCGGTGACCCCGCCGGCGTACTCCGTGAAGCCGGACTGGAAGCAGTGGGAAAATCGAATCCGGAGTTTCCCGACCTCGACGATATGATCGCCAGTCGCCGCGACTTTCTCGTCGATTACCAGGACAAGGCCTACGCCAAACGCTATCTGCGGCTGCTCGGACGGGTGCGCGAGAGCGAAAGCAAGCTGCAGGCGCCGGCTGCCGATACAGAGCTGTCGCTGACTAAAGCCGTGGCGCAGGCTTATTTCAAACTGCTTGCCTACAAGGATGAGTATGAAGTGGCGCGACTCTATAGCAACGGCGATTTCGAGAAATCGCTGGAGGCCCGGTTCGAGGGCGATTTCCGCCTCGGTTTTCACCTCGCGCCACCGTGGCTTGCGAAGCGCGACCCGAACTCCGGCAAGCCGCTGAAACGCGAGTTCGGCGGCTGGGTGCTGTCGCTGTTTCGAGTTCTGGCGCGTTGCAAGGGACTACGCGGTGGCGCGCTCGATATCTTCGGCTACAGCGCGGAACGCAAAATGGAACGCGCCCTGATTGCGGATTATGAAAATGATATCGAACTGATACTCGCGCAGGTCAACCCGGAAAATCTCGCGATCGCGCTGGAAATGGCGGAATTGCCATTAAAAATTCGCGGTTTCGGGCACATCAAACAGGACAGCATCGACGCTGTGCGCCTGCGCCACGGGCAATTGTCAGGCCAACTTTCCGGCCGCGATCTCGCGGTAGAGCTTTTCAGTCCTTGACCTGGCCCGCCAACAAGCTCTAAGTTGGGGCCTTGTTGAATTCCCCGGGAACCGGTCAAAGCCCATGTCCGCAAAGTATCGTATACCGATTACCGCGATTACCGTGTTTGGCACCAGTTGCCTGCTGGCGTTCAGTGTCGGTATCGTGCTTTATCTCGGCTTCAACGAGGCGGCGCAAAGCACCCGCCAGCTCTGGGCGGACCAGTCAAAGGCGCTTATCGACTCGATGGAATCGAGCCTCGATGCCCGCCTGCAGCCGGTTCGCGACCAGGCGCTGTGGGTTGCGCGCGACATCAACGATCTCTCTGATCCCGCCGTCCTGGACGACTATTTTTTCGGGGTGCTGGCGGCAACTCCGCAGGTGGCCGGTATCGCGGTGATTTCGGTCGATGGTAGAAGTCGTCGCTGGCATCGCGACGAGC
>JAAEPH010000152.1 GCA_024232855.1 Gammaproteobacteria bacterium | reverse complement strand
GCGCCGTCTCGCGCCCAGCCGGTGGCCATCATCTACTCCCTGGTTGATTGCAGTGCTCATTTTGCACCACGAGACGCTCGGCTTCAATCGGGATCCGCAACTTCCAGCGGTGCATTGCGTGCCTCGATATCGGCCGCGGCGGCGAGCAGTACATCCTCGCGAAACCTCGCGGCTACCAGCTGTACGCCCATGGGTTGGTCGGCGTTGGCGCTGGTGGCGACCGACATGCTCGGCATCCCCATTAGCGGCAATGCAATCTGTGTCATCTGCGCTTCGAGCACGCGCGCGAAAGATTCGGGTGATTCGACATCGAGCAGGTCGGGGAAGGGTGGCTCGGCCGAAACCGGGCACAACAGTACCGGGAATTGCGCGAGAAAGCATTGCCATTCGCGCGCCAGCGTCAGGCGGCGCTGAAGCCCTTCCATCAGGCTGCTCAGGGTCGGGGTCGAAGCGTGCTCCAGCAATTGCGCATAGACGAAATTAGCGTCGGCATCGTTTTCGCGTTCGACCGCCGAACCGCCGTTGTAGTGATACTCGGACATCCACAGCAGCAACTGCAACTCCATGGCCACGCGCATAGGCGGGATTTTCTGCTCGCTCACTTCCCAGCCGGCATCGGCCAACTGGCCGGCCGCGAGGCGCAGGGCCGTCTCCACCTCGTCGCTGACGGCAAGACCATCGGGCGAAAGGCAAAGCGCGGCGCGTTTGGCAAACGAACCCTGCTCGATTGCCGCCGGCACCCACCAGGGATCGAGGTCGCTGGCCGCCGACATGGCGTCGAGCGCGAGCCGAATATCCTCGACACTGCGTGCGAGCGGGCCCGACACCGCGGTCAACTGTGCGCCGATGTGACGATCGGGCAACGACAGGTTGACCGCCGGGATACGTCCGAGGCTGGGCCTTAGTCCGTGCAATCCACAGGCATAGGCGGGATAGCGGATCGATCCGGCAATGTCGGTGCCATGGCCGATTGCGCAGATGCCGGCAGCGACCGCGGCCGCGGCGCCGCCCGAGGAACCCCCGGGTGTGAGCCCGCTATTGCGCGGGTTCAGCGTATGTCCGTGCAGGGAATTGCGGGTAAACCAGCGCATCGAGAAAGCCGGGGTGTTGGTTCTGCCGACGATGATGGCGCCGG
>JAAEPH010000151.1 GCA_024232855.1 Gammaproteobacteria bacterium | reverse complement strand
GCGGCCGATGAACTCTACAAAAAGGCGCCGGCAATCATCAGTCTTGGTGGTGATCACACGATTGCGGTGCCATTGCTCCGTTCGGTGAACAAGGTTGCAGGCCAGGTGGCGCTGGTGCATTTCGACGCCCATCTCGACACTTGGGATACTTATTTTGGTGCCCCCTATACTCACGGCACGCCTTTTCGGCGTGCTGCCGAAGAAAATCTCTTTAATGATGGCGCGTCTATGCATGTCGGCATTCGCGGGCCATTGTATAGCCCTGACGATCTGGCAAATGCTGAAGAGCTCGGCGTCAAGGTTCTACCTTGCGATGAGGTGGATCCGCACGGGGCCGCTCCCGTGGTCCAGCGGATTCGCCACCGGCTTCGTGACAATCCATTGTACCTCCCAATCGACATTGATGCGCCCGCCCCCTCTCACGCACCGAGGCCCGCCACGCCCGCAATTGCCGGCCTTAGCAGTCGTGAACTGCTTGCTATCCTGCGCGGTTTACAGGGTATGAACCTGGTCGCTGGCGATGTAGTTGAAGTCGCACCGGCTTATGACCATGCCGAAATTACTTCTCTGGCGGCAGCGACGATAGCATTTGAAATG
>JAAEPH010000150.1 GCA_024232855.1 Gammaproteobacteria bacterium | reverse complement strand
TTCGAATTCCAGATGAGGGAATTAAACAAGTTGAATCGTCTAAGTTACCTTTAGAATATATTATAAAATATATAGATATTTATGAAGAACGTGATGATGCTAAAGCTTGGATTAGAATATGGTCTAACTATTGTAATGACTATATGGACTTTATTATTGGTATGCCTGGAGAATGTAATGAGTTTGATTGTGAACACAAACAAGCTACTTGGGAAGAAATGAGCAAAGGGGAAGCATTCGCTAACCTGCAAGCTCGAATATTTGCATATAAATTATTAAAAGGTGAAATGTAATGGAATGTGATGATTGTGGTACTACTGAAGATGTGGAAAGAACTACGTGTCCTTTTGCAGAAGAAATATATGAAGATGAAGTAGAAGTAGATTTATGTCCTGCTTGTTACCATGAAAGATGTATGGATATTTAATTATGGAGCCAATAATAAATGGTTTAGAAATATCAGATATTATATTTGCTAATTATTCTGAAGTATGGTCTCAACTAATAAATGGAAAAGAAGTAAAACACTATCACGTATATACAGGTAAATATTTATACAGGATATCAATAAATTCAAATAAGCTTTTTATCACTAGATGCTCAAGTGCACTCTACTCTCCTAACAAACTTTTCTTTAGAAAATTAGATATTAATTCATTTCATGAATTAGAAACATTTATTTTAAGTAAATTATTATTGGAGTAATTATGGAACATATGAAAGTTTATGCTTTTGAAGATAAGATTCTTGCTATTTCAAAAGGATTTAACAGATGGTATCTTAAAGGAAAAATAATACATGCAGTTCATGGAATTTCCCCAATATCATCTTATTCACCTTTTAAGTTAACAAATATTAAAACTGAAGAAGATTTAAAAGCACATCTTTTAGCTCAACGATTATTAGGAGGATAATGAAACATATAAATCACACTAAACATAATATATTTAACTTAGCTATTCTTATTAAAGAATCTGCCTTAAGTTTAAATGATATTGAAAACACTTACTT
>JAAEPH010000149.1 GCA_024232855.1 Gammaproteobacteria bacterium | reverse complement strand
TAATAACGATTCAGATGGTGATACTTTATTTGATGGCGATGAAGTAAATACTTATCAAACAGATCCTAGTAAAAAAGATACCGATGATGATGAACTTGACGATAATGTTGAATTAAATACTTATCAAACAGATCCCTTACTCAGTGATAGTGATAGTGATGGCATGCCAGATGGTTGGGAGGTGAGTTATCAACTTGATCCATTGATTGATGATAGTGCTTTAGATCCTGATGTTGACGGCAAAACTAATTTAGAAGAATATCAACTAGGTAGTAATCCTAACGTTATTGATGTTACTGAAGAAGCAGGAAATGACAGTATTGCGGATGCGCAAAATATAGACCGCTATTTTTCACTTGGTTATTCTGCTGATGTGGGAGATGAAAACAGTAATACTTCAGAAACTATTCCCTATGTCAGTATTACCGGTACCGGTGATTATAGTTATGATTATTTTGAATTCACAGTTACTGCAGAAAACTCCCTCGCTATTTTTGATATTGATTATGGGTATGGTACTGAAGAAGGAAGTTTTGATACTTATTTACGAATTTATGATGAGAGTGGCAACTTACTT
>JAAEPH010000148.1 GCA_024232855.1 Gammaproteobacteria bacterium | reverse complement strand
CGGCGACACCCGTGGCCGCAGCGGTTGCGCCCTGCGCCAAGTCATAGTCCTCACCGGTACGCATACCCACCTCCTGCGCGTAAAAGTCGTCAAGCGTGGCGTATGCGCCGCCCTCAGCGGCCCCAACCTTCGCGCCTTGTCGCGCAGCAGCGGTGATTGCAATGAATTTGGATAGCGTTTGTTTCATTGCAGCCTATGTAGCAGCCGATGCAGCCAGGCCGACACCCGTTAATCCTACAAGATTCGTCGGGTCAGCAACATTGTACACCGCAGCGCGTCCTACCTGCCCCCAGTCGTTTTCCGTTGCGCGATAAGCCATCACAACGCGGTAGCAGGCGCCATTAAACTCGCTCGTCCCGTTGAAAGTACGCGCACGCAGCACCCCGCCCCATGATGGCGACGTCAGGCGCGACATATTATCAACAATGCATGCGTGTAAATCATCGCCATTGCCCATACACGCCTCGCCTTCCAGACTCTCGTAAAAGGTCGCAGCATCGTTCATGAAGTTTTCGTTGTACCGCAAGTCATCCTCGGTGTAACCCTGCTCGATTTCAACAGGGTTTTCCATTTCGGCAGGG
>JAAEPH010000147.1 GCA_024232855.1 Gammaproteobacteria bacterium | reverse complement strand
CGTTGTAACCAGCCGCTCGGAAAACTGGATTATAATCAGTCCGATGTGTGCGTAAAGCACAACTTCCGGTTTCACACGGGGGGCGCTTGATGCATAATCTGGGCGCTAATCCGCCATCCTGGTGAGATTGGCGGATTATATAGTTGGGAGCCAGTTTTGAAGTTCGAGCTTGAAGAATTCCGTGCCTGGGAAAACAAGAGGGTGACCCTGGTCGGCATGTCCGGCGTGGGCAAGTCCTACCTGTCCGCCAAGTTGCGCGGTAATAACTGGTTTCATTACTCGGGTGATTATCGCATCGGCACGCGCTATCTCAACGAACACATCATCGACATGATCAAAGCGCAGGCGATTAGAATTCCGTTCCTGAAGGAATTGCTGCGAAATGACTGGATCTACATAAAAAACAATATTCGCGTCAACGACCTCGGGCCGGTCCTCAGTTTTGTCGGCAAGCTGGGTAATCCCGAACTGGGTGGTGTCGAAATTGACGAGTTTGTCAATCGCCAGGCTATCTACCGCCAGGCGGAAGTCGATGCGATGTACGACATCCCGCACTTCATCAAGAAAGCGCAGGATATTTACGGTTACCCTCATTTTGTCAACGATGTCGGCGGTAGTCTCTGCGAACTCGGCGAACCGGAAGTCATGGACATCCTCGTCGAGAATACCCTCATTCTTTACATTCAGGTCACCAACACCGAGCAGGAACAGGTGCTCATCGAGCGCGCGGTTTCCGATCCCAAGCCGCTCTACTACCGTGCCGATTTTCTGCAGCAACATCTGCAGATGTATTTCGACGAAACCGGGCTTGAATACGCCGCGCAAATCGATCCCGATGATTTCGCGCGCTGGGTGTTTCCGCACCTGTTTCATTCGCGTCTGCCGCGTTACGATGCGATCGCAAATTTCGGTTACACGGTAACTTCCGAGGAAGTCGAACGGGTACAGGATGACGCCGATTTCGTAGACCTGCTGGAAAGGGCCATCGAAAGGCAGTCGGGAGACGATAGCTGATGCCACTGGTGGAACACAACGAGTTACCCACCTTCGCCAAGCTGAAACAGGAGGGGCTGAGGGTGCTGAGCCCGTCTACTGCGCACAAGCAGGATATTCGCGAGTTGCACATCGGCCTGTTGAACATGATGCCGGATGCCGCGCTCGAGGCGACCGAGCGGCAATTCCTGCGCCTCATCGGCGAAAGCAATCCCATCGCCCAGTTTTTCGTGCACCCGTTCACTCTGGATGCGCTGCCGCGAGAAGCGACCGCGCGCAAGCATATCGATCAATACTACGAAAGCTTCGATGAAATCAGGCAACAGGGGCTCGATGGCCTGATTATTACCGGCGCCAACGTGATAGGCGCCGATCTGTCGGAAGAGGTATTCTGGCAGCCCCTGATCGAAGTCGCCGACTGGGCCCACCAGCAGGTTACCTCTACCCTGTGCTCCTGCCTCACCACGCACGCGGTGCTCGATTTTCGCTATGGCCAGAAGCGCGAAAAACAAGGCAGCAAGAAATGGGGGGTGTTTCGCCACCAGGTAGTCGATACCACGCATCCCCTGGTGGCCGATATCAACTCCGAATTCGACGTGCCCCATTCGCGCTGGAACAGCGTCCACCCCGAGCAGTTCGCGGCCGCCGGCCTGAAAATACTGGTTACGGGTGACGATGGCTGCGTTCATCTGGCCACCAGTCCGGACGGCTTTCGCACCATCTTTTTCCAGGGCCATCCTGAGTACGATACGGTGTCGTTGCTGAAGGAGTACAAACGCGACGTCAACCTGTACATCAACCGCGAGCTCGATACCTATACGCCGATGCCGGAGAATTATTTTGGCGAATTCAGCGCGGCGGTGATGCGTGAGTACCAGGGAAGGGTCGACCGCAGTCTGCAGTCGCAGTCAGCGATGCCCGAGTTTCCCGAGCACCTGGTTTTGCCTAAATTGAAGAATACCTGGCAGGATACCGCCCATGCCGTGGTTGGGACCTGGGTCGGGCTGGTTTACCAGATGACCAGCATCGACCGCCACGCGCCTTTCATGCAAGGGGTCGACGCTGACAATCCGCTGGGATTGTAAGCGCCTAGCCCGCATATCTCACCAGGATGACGGGCCCTCGCTTGTTCTTTGAATCCACAAGGGATTTTCTTCAGTCGGAAATACGCATTGTTATTCCGCTCCTTCAGAAAATCCCTTGTGAATCCAAAGCCCTACGCGATGATGTGCAAGGAAGCACGAATGCGGTGGAGGCAGGAGCCGAGAACCGCCATCCCGCCCCCTGGTGAGATATGCGGGCTAGCTCCGCTGCGCGCTCTCAAATCCGGCAAGAATCGATACATGCGTCATAGCGAGTCGCGTAGCGACGCGGCAATCTCCTTCGGCAAGGAGATTGCTTCGCTATGCTTTTAGGCCCCTCGGGTCCGCAATGACGAATTAGTATGATCCCCAGGAATCCTGCTTGCGCCAGCGGATGCGCGTCACCAGGATGCCGATGACGAATGCGATCAGGGAAACCGCGCCGCCGCGGACGAACCAGTCGATCTGGGTGGAATCGCTGAGTTCGGCATTGGTATCACTGAGTTCGGTTTTCTCCTGCCGCAGTTGATCGACCACGGTCTGCAGGCGCTTGTTCTGCTCAAGAATGTTAAGCGTATTCTGGGCCGCGTCACGGACTTCTGACAGTTCCTGTTCCGACGCGCGCAGCGTGGTTTTGAGCGCTTCGTTATCGGCCTTTTCCTGCTCAAGCGCCCTTTCCAGTTCGACGATTTCAGCGCTTTGTTGATCGAGGCGCTCCTGCTGTTGCGCATGCCTGACCTTGAGTTCCTGCAGACTTTGCTTCGCGGCGGGAGCATCCATCAGGAATCGGGTCAGTACATATCCTTTTTTACCGTCGTCTGTTTCCACCAGCGAGTACTGCGAAGCCAGGTCCTGTTCCAGCACGGTGACGGTCTCGCCGCTGCGTAACAGGCGCACGATGCTGTTCGTTGTGCTGGTGCCGCTGCGCATCGTGACTTCGAACTCATCGGTAATGTAGCGGGTGTCGGCGGCAGGTAACGAGGTCGTGGCACACAGCAGGGTAACGAGTAGCAGGGTATGTCGAATCATGCGGTATTTTACCTTCCCCGAAGATGTAAGCCCAGCGAATAAGTCGTGAATTGGCGCCGCATGACGGGGTATTGACTATGCGCCATGCGCGACTCTACTCGACGGCGACCGGTTCGGCTTCGGTCTCGCTTTCGATGGCTGCTTCCTCGAAACCCTCGGCGACCTCGTAAGGCGTGATCAGGATAAGCATGGCGAACTCGGGGTGGTCGAGGTAGTGCAGGTTTCTACTGCGCATGCGCCGGTGTTCCTTGATGCGGTGGTTGTTCAGAATACGGGTATCCGCCGCATTGGCGGCGGCGTAGGCGTCCAGGGCGGCGTTACTCAATACCGGATCCACCGACAGGCGCGGGCGTCTCAGTATCAGGTCAGTATAGGTGTGTAGATAGCGTGACAGTGCGATCGTAATTTTGCCTTCGAACTCGTACAAGCCGTCGTGGCGTTGCGTATCCTGTTGTTCAAGCAATTGCAGTTCCAGCGATTCCAGGGTTTGCTCATCGAATTCGTAGGTCGTGGTTTCGCTGTTTTCTCCATCCTCGGTCTGCGAGCTGTTGTCGATGAATTCGATCTGGTTGTCGATCGAGGTGTATTCGTTGCCGTAAATACGACCGCCTTTCAGCCAGACGGACAAGACTTGCTCACGCTCGAGGCCCGGTTGCCGCCAGGCGGCGTGCAGCAGCAATTCGTAACGCGATGAATCGATTAGTCGGGCCACGATTTCCAGCAATCGATACTCGCTCGCAAGCAGCAGTTCGTAGCCGGATTCACGCGCAGCCTCGACACTGGCAGCCGAGGATAAATCGAGCATCGCTCCATCCTGGCCGGGAGAACTTACCGGCAATACAAACTCCCTGGACCTGGGCGTCTTGATGTTCTTGAAGATGATCACCTCGACATCGTAGCGAGGAATGAGTTCTTCTTCGATGGTGTCTTCGGATTGCGCCAGGCCGACGCCGGGAAGCAGGCTGGCCAATACCAGGAAGCTTGTTACTCGATGGTTCATAGCAAAGGGCACTAATCGCTTGTCAGCTTGTTGAGCAGGCTTTCCACCTGCCTGAAACGGAATTCAAGTTCAACATTTTGACAGTGAATACGCAAGGTTTGTTTACCGTCGAAGCGGTATTGCTGCGGCTCGGTCTGGATCAATTCGATAATCTTCATCGGGTTTATGTTGGGGTTGCGATTAAACACGATTTTTCCGCTTTGCTCACCGACGTCAATTTTGTCGACGCCGATGGCCACGGTTTGCAGCTTGATGCGCGTGATCCGGAAAAGATGCTTGAGCGCCTCCGGTAACAGGCCGAAACGATCGATCAATTCCACCTGTATTTCGCGCAGACTGTCTTCATCCGCGGCCGAGGCGATACGCTTGTATTCGATCAGGCGCCGGTGTATGTCGGCAATATAATCTTCGGGAATCAGCGCGGCGATGTGGAAATCGACCTCGGAGGCGCGCATGATCGGTTGATCGAAGTCGATCGGCAGGTTTGATTTCAACGATTGCACCGCGCGCTCCAGCAGTTCGGCGTAAAGCGTGAAACCGATTTCGGTGATTTGTCCGCTTTGTTCGTCACCGAGAATCTCTCCGGCGCCGCGAATTTCCAGATCGTGGGTGGCGAGCGTAAAACCGACACCGAGTTCTTCCAGTGATTCGATTGCCAGCAGGCGCTTTTGCGCATCGGCGGTCATGGAGCGCTGCGAGGGCACGATCAGATAGGCATAGGCGCGGTGATGCGAGCGACCCACGCGGCCGCGAATCTGGTGTAACTGGGCGAGCCCGAGCTTGTCGGCGCGATTGATAAATATTGTATTTGCGGTGGGCACGTCGATACCGCTTTCGATGATGGTGGTGCAGACCAGCAGGTTGCAGCGATGGTGATAGAAATCCAGCATGACCCGCTCGAGTCCCTTTTCCTTCATGCGACCGTGCACGATACCGATGCGCGCCTCGGGCAACAGTTGCTGCAACTCCTGGGCGGTCTTTTCGATGGTTCTGATTTCATTGTGTAAAAAGTAAATCTGGCCGCCGCGCTTGAGCTCGCGCTGGCAACCTTCGACGATCGTATCCTCGTTCCAGCGCGAGACGAAAGTCTTGATGGCATGCCGCTGCATCGGCGGCGTCGCGATTATCGACAGGTCGCGCATGCCTGACAGGGACATGTTCAAAGTTCTCGGAATCGGTGTCGCGGTCATCGTCAGCAAGTCGACATTGGCGCGCATAGCCTTCAGTTTTTCCTTGTGGCGAACGCCGAAACGATGTTCTTCATCGATGATCACGAGGCCCAGGTTGCGGTACTTGATGCTTTCGGACAACAGCTTGTGGGTGCCGATGACGATATCGATTTTTCCGGCCGCCAGTTCAGCCAGGTTTTGATCCAGTTGCGCCTTTGTGGTAAATCGCGTCAGGCTCGCTATGCGTATCGGCCAGTCGGCGAAGCGGTCGAGGAAGTTCTGGTAGTGCTGCTGCGCGAGCAGGGTCGTCGGCACCAGCACCGCGACCTGGGTCGCGGAACTCGCGGCGACAAATGCGGCACGCATGCAGACTTCGGTTTTGCCGAAGCCGACGTCGCCGCAGACGATGCGGTCCATGGGACGCTCGGCGCGTAAATCTTCGATGACCGATTCGATAGAGCTTTGCTGGTCGGGCGTTTCCTCGAACGGGAATTCGCTGGCGAACTGTTGATACTCGTCGAGCGTGACCGCGTGAGCGAATCCCTGCATCGCCTCGCGCCGCGCCTGGATATCGAGCAGCTCGACCGCGATATCGTGAATTTTCTGCTGCGCCTTCTTGCGCGAGCGTTGCCAGCGGTCGCCGCCGAGCCGGTGCAGGGGTGCGTTCTCTTCGCTGGCGCCGGCATAGCGGCTGATCAGGTGTAGCGAAGACACCGGTACGTAAAGCTTGTCTTCATTGGCATACTCGATACACAGGAACTCGGTCGCGATACCGGCGACGGTGATCGTCTTGAGCCCCTGGTAGCGACCGACACCGTGATCCTCATGCACAACCGGCGCCGCCAGTTGCAGATCCGCCAGGCTTTGAATGGTGGACTCGGAATCCCGCGTCTTGCGGTATTTGCGCCGTCGACGCTGCACCGCGCGCTCGCCGAAAAGCTGGTTTTCGGTGATCACGGCGAAACCCTGCTGCTTCAGCGTCATGCCGTTTTGCAGCGTCGATGCCGTCAGGAAATAGCGTTGATCGTCGCGTTGCTGAAATTCATCCCAGCTTTCAACCGGGCTTGCATGAATCGAGTGATGGTGCAGGATTTCATTGAGGAATTCGCGCCTGCCCGCGGACTCGGCGCTGAACAGTATCTTGCGAAAGGCCGGTCTGTCGATGAAAGCGCGCAGCTGTTTGTCGGGGTTTTCGGCGTTCGGTTGCAGGGTTAGTTGCGGAATCGACTGCGAGTCGCTGTTGATGTTGAACGTATCGACCGAGTCGAGTTTGAAGGCGCTGAAATAGAGGCAGCGAAGCGACCGCAGCTGCGCTTGCAGGTTGTCCTGGTCGAGGAACAGGTCATGCGGCGGCAGCAGCGGCCATTCAAGATTGTAGCGCCGCGATTGGTAGCGTTGATTGACCTGTTCGATAAAGCTTGCTGCATGCGTCTCGGCGCTGTCGTCGATCAGCAGACGGCAATTCTCCGGCAGGTAGTCGAACAGGCTCACGAGGCCATCGAAAAACAACGGCAGGTAATACTCGACTCCCGGTGAGGCAATGCCTTCCGAGATATCGACGTATACCGGGCAGGTGTTCGGATCGATATCGAAGGTTTCGCGGAACTTCAGCCGGAAGCGCTTGATACCCGGGTCGTCGAGTGGATATTCCTGCGCCGGTAATAGTCGAATCCTTTCTATTTTGGCGACCGATTTTTGCGTCTCCGCATCGAAGCTGCGAATGGTTTCGACCTCATCATCGAAGAAATCGATGCGAAACGGGTTGGAACTGCCCATCGGAAACAGGTCGAGGAGCGAGCCGCGCACGCTGAACTCGCCGTGTTCCTCGACCTGTGCGACGGCGCGATAGCCGTAACGGCCCAGGTCTTCGCGCAACGCGGTCATCGCGACGCGATCGCCGGGTTGCAGGTTCAGAGAGCGCTGATGTATGAATTCGGGGGGTGAAATTTTCTGCAGCAGGGTGCTGATTGGCAGGATGAGAATGCCGTCGGTGGCCTTCGAAATAGAGGCGAGGCAACGAATTCGTTCCGAAATTATATCCTGGTGCGGTGAAAACTGGTCGTAGGGCAGGGTCTCGAGATCAGGGAATCGGTAGATTCGAGGCGCCTCAAGGCTGAAGAAGCGAATCTCCTGCTCCAGTTGCTCGGCATCGGTCATGTCGCAACAGACGATGACCGACAGGCCCGGGTGCGACTCTACCTGTTCACTGAGGAACAGGCTGCGGCTGCTGCCGTACAACTGGCCCACGCGCAACGGCTGCGCGGGCTCGAGCGCCGGGGTTTCGAGAAATGGCGTGGGCACTACTGCCGTACGGAGGAGGCTATTCTTCCGGGATTGGCTTGGCGGTCGTCAAACCCAGGATTTCCCAGTTCTGCATACCGCCGCGATACCATTTGATCTTGTGCGCGGGGTAGCCGAATCCCAGCAGGTTCTTGATGTTGTTGGGCGATTGCCCGCACCACATGCCATTGCAGAACATTACCAGGGTGCGTGCGTTGCGGTAGTCCCACAGGCCTTCGAGATTTTGCGCGTTAAAACGCCCTTCGAGAATTTCGCCGATGGATATCGGGTCGGCTCCCTTGGCCGGGTTGAGACTGGTCCAGGGGATATTGATCGCCCCCGGGATGGTGCCCTTGGCAACCCAGGCGGGGGTGCGCGAATCGATGACGACGATGCTGTCGTCGCCTTCGCTCATGCGCTTCAGGTAACCCATCACTTCGAGTTCGGCGATGGTCTCGACACCGGGCGCGAGGGTGGAGGGTTGAATGCAGAACGGCGGGCATTTACGCGAAGTTTTGGCGAATGCGGGGTTGACCGTGTTTTTCTGATTCTGGTTGCGCATGATCTTGACGTTAGTGTCACCATGCTTGACAGTGACGCTTTCAACTTCGGCGCTGATGTTGACTTCGGCTGCCTGCAGATTGAGGCTCGCGAAACAGAGTCCCAGTGAGGCCAGCCCCAGTAAAGTGAGAGAGTTCAGGGATCGGTTTGTGTTCATTGCCGGCTACTCCGCATTAACCAGTTGGTTCTTGTTAGACTGGCGAAGTATACAGCCTAAATGCGCCGACAAGTACAGCGAATTGCTATTTGGGCATGATAATCGTATTCAAATCGATCGAGTGGAGTACAATTTCGTTTTCGAAATAAACCCTGAAGCTGCCGTACACCCATTCGGTAATCGCCGGGTCTCCGACGGGTCCGAAGCGATCATCCGGTTCACCGAACTCGCTGAGTACGTCATCCATGCTGATGCCGCGCCTGGGCAATACCTGTGAATCGCCGTTTGCGGTATGACCGGGAATTACCAGGGTATCGCCGGCACTGACGGGCTGCATCATGATGGCCCAGCCGATAAGCAGCAAATATATTCCGCTACGCATGTTATCAGTTCTCTCTAGTACAGATGCCTGTAACTATAGCATGCCTTTGTAAGGTGACAAGAGTGCCGCAGATCATCGTTACGGCGGTGGTGAGCGAGCCTTATTCATGGTTTAATCGCGCGCATGCAATTGCCCCTCGAAATATTCGTCGGTCTGCGCTATACGCGCGCCAAACGCCGCAATCATTTTATCTCCTTCATCTCGTTGATTTCGATGCTTGGGATCGCGCTCGGCGTGATGGCGCTAATCGTCGTGCTGTCGGTGATGAACGGATTCGAGAAGGAATTACGCGGACGCATCCTGGGCATGGTTTCGCATGTTACCGTGACCAGTTTTCGGGGACCCCTGCAGGAATGGGAAGCGCTGCGCGAGCAGACTCTCGAGCATCCCGCGGTGATTGGAGCCGCACCCTATACCGAGGCCGAGGCCATGGTCAGTAACCGCTCTTCGGTCAGCGGCGCCCTGGTGCGCGGTATCGATCCCGGCCTTGAAGTCGGTGTTTCCGAGATTCATGAAAACATGAAATTCGGCACGCTTGACGATCTCGTCGAGGGTGACTACGGAATCGTCCTCGGCAGCGGGCTCGCCAACAGTCTCGATGTGGTTCCGGGAGATCGCGTCACCATGGTGACGCCGCAGGCGAATACCTCGCCCATGGGTTTTTTGCCGCGCCTGCGGCGCTTTCGGGTTGTCGGCATTTTCGAGATCGGTGTCTACGAGTATGATCGCAGCAGCGCACTGGTGCACTACGAGGATGCCAGCCGCCTGTTTCGTATGAATGGCGGCGTCAGCGGCATACGCCTGAAACTGGATGATCTCGACCTCGCGCCGCTGGTGAGAAACGAGCTCAAACAGAATATCGGGCTGCAGTACTGGGTGTCGGACTGGACCCTGCGGCACAGCAACTACTTCAAGGCGGTGCGAACCGAGAAAACCGTCATGTTCATAATCCTCTCGCTGATCGTCGCGGTGGCGGCATTCAACATCGTATCGACCCTGGTCATGGTGGTTACCGACAAGCAATCCGATATCGCCATTTTGCGCACCCTCGGCATGTCGCCGACCTCGATCATGTGGGTTTTCATGGTGCAGGGCACCCTGATCGGCCTGATCGGTATGTTGCTCGGTCTCGCCAGCGGCATTGCCGTCGCCTCGCATATCGAAACCATTATTCCGGCGCTGGAACAATTCTTCCAGACCCAGTTCCTGCCGCGCGGCGTCTATCCGATCACCGAGCTTCCATCCGAGATGAAACAGTCCGACGTGGTTCGGATTTCGTTACTGTCCTTCGGAATTTCGATCATCGCGACACTGTACCCGGCGTGGCGGGCAGCCCGAACCCGGCCCGCGGAAGCATTGAGCTATGAGTGATTCCGAGGCAGTGCCGGCGAGCGTCATCGAAGCCAGTGCGGTGTGCAAGGCATTCCGCCAGGGGAAACTCGATATCGAGGTACTGCGTGGTGTTGATTTTACAGTCGCCGCGGGCGAAAGCCATGCCATCCTCGGGGCTTCCGGGACGGGCAAGTCGACGTTGATGCATTTGCTCGGCGGACTCGACCATGTCAGCAGTGGTGAAATTCGCATTGGGGGTCAGAGCCTGGCGGGACTGTCGGAATCGCAACTGGGCAATCTGCGTAACCGGCGCCTTGGATTTATTTACCAGTTTCACCACCTGTTGCCCGAATTCAGCGCACTCGAAAATATCGCGATGCCGCTGCTGGTGCGGCGCCAGGATTTTGCCAGCGCCTGCGCCACGGCGCGCGACTGGCTGGTCAGTGTAGGGCTGGAACAGCGTGCACAGCACAAGCCGGGAGAACTGTCGGGCGGCGAACGTCAGCGGGTGGCGCTGGCGCGCGCGCTGGTAACCCGACCGGACTGCCTGCTCGCGGATGAACCGACCGGTAATCTCGACCAGCAGACGGCGACGCAAATGCTCGAGTTGATGCTCGACCTGAACCGGAAAATCGACACCGCGCTGGTGGTAGTGACCCATGACCTCGCCATCGCCAGTCGTATGCAGCATCGCTGGCACATGCAGGACGGCCTGCTTACCCTCGAAGCCTGACATTCCCGGTAACTCAGCCCTGAATCATCGGGGACATGCCACCAATCGCTGTATGCGGCAGCCCGTTATTGTATGCCCAAAGCCATTGTGTCACGAGCAGTTGGGCATGCTCGATGCTGTTAAAACGATGCAAATCCAACCCTCATGTCTGACCGTTCGATTGAAAGCCGGAATCAGGTTTTGCATCCCGGCAGGCTGGCAGCGCGTGGAGAATCAGGGTTCGTCGGTAAAGCCCGGACTGAAGATATCGAGTTGCTCGCGGTACACTTCGCTTTGCAGATCGAAGGCGTTCAGCATGCTGTGAAAGACATTGACTTGCGAATGCTTCGGCTGGCTGCGCAATTGGTCGATCGAGACATTTTTGCCCGCGACGAAGCGCTCGGACATCCACAGCAGGAATGGAATTTCCTTTTGCTCGGCTGGTGCGAGCGCGTAGGGTGCGCCGTGCAGGTAGAGGCCGCCTTCCCCGAGCGATTCACCGTGATCAGAGAGATACATCATCATGGTCGGACGGTCGTCGAATTGCTGCAGCAGGTCCACTACGCGGCCGAGGAAATGGTCGGTATAGGCGATGCTGTTGTCATAGGCGTTGACCAGCGATTCGAGGGTGCATTCCTGTAGTTCGACCGATAGGCAGACGGGCCTGTAGATTTCGAACGAATTCGGATAGCGTTTGGAGTACTTGGGACCATGGCTGCCTTTCAGGTGTAGAATCACGAAAATCCGGTTCTTCCCGGCAACGCGAATTTCCTCGGCCAGACCGGTCAGTAACACTTCGTCGTATTTGCAATTGGTTTCACAGAATTTTCTCAACTTGCCGGAACTCCGGTAACTATCGACCCGAATCGGCGGTTCGCCCCAGTTCTTGCTGCGCCATATCACATGGACGTCGTGTCTTTGCAGATAGGTCG
>JAAEPH010000146.1 GCA_024232855.1 Gammaproteobacteria bacterium | reverse complement strand
GCCGTTAGCCACCGCCGGCATCGACCTGCACTCGGGCGGATCCTCCGCCTATTACCTGCCGTCAGCGTTTCTCTGCACCGCCCACGATTCCGACATGACCGGGCCCAACCTCGAGCTCGCGGAAATCTTCAACGCACCTTTCACCTATGTCGTCGAAGGCACCGCTAGCGCCACTGGATTCAATCCGGTCGCCAATCAAAAAGGTGTACCGTTTATCTCGACCGAACTCAGCGGCGGCGCCAATGTCGATGTCGATGCGACCGCTATCGGAATGCGCGGAGTCAAGAACGTCATGCGCCGGCTCGGCATTATTGCCGGCGAAGCCGAACTCGGCGAACCGACCCGTTTCCTCAACGGTATCGACGCAAGCGCCTACCTGAGCGCACCCTACAGCGGCATCTTCGAGCCTCGCTGCAAACTCGGCGATAGCGTGTCGGCGGGCGACGTCGCCGGATTGCTCTACTCTACGGAGGAAATCGACCGCGAACCGCTGGTGTTGACTTTCGAAAGCTCCGGTCTGGTGACGGTGCGATGTAACGGCGCTCGCGTGCGCCGCGGCAGTCACCTGTTCCTGGTGGCGAGCGAAATGGAGCGGGACGATGTGCTCGCGCGCGCCTGAGTCACCTGCTGTCGGTCGCGGAAAATTCGATGCGCGCCTCCGTGAACAGCATCGATGAAATACTCCGCCGCGACCTTACTCAGGCAGGCATTGCGCGGTCAGCGCAAGTGGCCGCCCATCGTTGCTCCCGCGCAACTCAAGAAGAGCTATGACGTAATCATTATCGGCGCCGGCGGCCACGGCCTCGCCACCGCGCACTATCTTTCCGCGAACCACGGCGCGAGCAATGTGCTGGTGCTCGACAGCGGCTGGATCGGCGGCGGCAATACCGCGCGCAACACAACCATCGTGCGCTCGGACTACCTGCTGCAGCCTAGTTTCGCGCTCAAGAACTTCGCGCTGCAGCTGTGGGCGCGGTTGAGCCAGGAGCTCAACTTCAACCTGATGTATTCGCCGCGGGGTTACATCGACCTGGCCCATTCCGACGGAGAGCTCGAGCATTTCATGCTGCGCGCCAACGCGATGCGTCTCGGCGG
>JAAEPH010000145.1 GCA_024232855.1 Gammaproteobacteria bacterium | reverse complement strand
TTCGATGACTCGGCCTTGCTTGGCGTCATCGGCAAATACGCCGGCACCCCGATTACGATCGAACAAATTTACCAGGCCGCGGACGAACTGGAGGCGTTCTATCGCCAGCAGGGCTACCTGCTGGCCGCGGTATACGTGCCGGCGCAAAAGGTCAGTTCCGGTACGGTCAGGCTCGAAATCATCGAAGGCAGGATATTGGACATTCAGATCGAAGGTGAGCTCGAGAGTTATAGAGCTGATTTTCTGATAAATCAGTTCGGCACGTCGAGCATGGGCGAAATCGTTTCGCGGCAAATGATCGAGGAACGCCTCCTGTTGATCAACAATTTACCGGGATTGACGGCGAAGACCGTGATTGTGCCGGGAGAGGAGTACGGTACCTCGAATCTCATTATCGAGGTCGAGGAAGATCGTACGGCGATGGTGTTGCGCGCCAACAACTATGGGCGCAAGTCACTGGGCGAAGTGCGTGTCGAGGCGGGCTGGCTCTACGTCAACCTGTTGGCGCAGGCCGATCAGCTGAACCTGTCGGCGATCGTCGCCGAAGATTCGCGTATGAATTTTCTGCGCATCGATTACGACGCGTTGCTGAATACTCACGGCACGCGCGCCGG
>JAAEPH010000144.1 GCA_024232855.1 Gammaproteobacteria bacterium | reverse complement strand
TTGTTGACTGATTTCCTGCTGCATCTAGTGCAGTCCAAATAAGCTCATATCTCCCCAGTGCATAAGGCCCTGAATTAGAAAGTGAAATACTAGGTGCTACTCTGTTATTATCAGTCACATTAGGAACAGTTAATTCATACCCAGTTAACTGTGCTTGCGCTTCAATTGTTAGCTCATCAAGTTGCTCAATTACAGGCGGTGAATTCTCTCCAATACTGTCATCATTAATCGCACTGTCTTCACTATCAATAATGCTGTCACCATCAGAGTCTATTTGTGTTGGATCACTGTTTAATTCAAACTCTTGGATATTAGTCAAACCGTCTAGATCATCATCTTGGAGGCTGTCATCAAAGTTATTATCCAAACCATAAGTAACCTCCCATAGATCAGATAACCCGTCACTGTCTGTATCTGATAATAACGGGGATGTACCATTAAGGTACTCTTGCAGATTATTAAGTCCGTCTAGATCATCATCTTGTAGGCTGTCATCAAAGTTATTATCCAAACCATAAGTAACCTCCCATAGATCAGATAACCCATCACTGTCTGTATCTGATAATAACGGGGATGTACCATTAAGGTACTCTTGCAGATTATTAAGTCCGTCTTCATCGTTATCATGCAATGCATCTTCGGCATTGGTTTTATCTAGTCCGTACTCATCTTCCCAAATATCAGGGATGCCATCATTGTCATTGTCAGGTTCAGGTTCAGAGTTTTCTAAGGATACTTGTAATACATAAGTTGAGCCTTGAGGTACAACACTATCAGAAAACTTTGAAACTTTTACATAATAGATACCTGTAGATTCAAAAGTATAAGTTAAAAATGAGTCTAGTGTGTCAATACTGCCTTCTTGGCCATAAGTCATTTCATTATCATCATTCTCTGTAAGTAAGTTGCCACTCTCATCATAAAT
>JAAEPH010000143.1 GCA_024232855.1 Gammaproteobacteria bacterium | reverse complement strand
GCTCGCAGTTGAAAAAGTATCAACCATCGGAACCGGATCAGCTGTTACTTCAGTTGCCTGAAGTGTTATTTGTCGATCCTCAGCCTGACTTGCACCAATATCCCTGACTGTAAAAGTATGAGATTCTCCATCAGCAGATGGGTAGTATACGGCTAAGATTGCTTCAATAAACTCCTGTGAATTCTCTGTTGCTACATCATAGCCATCAATTTCAATAATTTGAGTTCCTCGAGATAAATTGAGTGCAAGAGCAGCAGCAGGAGACTCTGGTTCAATATAACTGATGTAAAGCTCTCTATATGGATATAAACCTATCAATTTCAAATTAAAGCCGTAACTAACTGAAATACCAGATTGATTTGATTGTAGATACTCAGCAGTATCCCTAAAAAAATGGAAATTGTCTTTATCATTACCTGACGCTGTTGTTGCTGAAGTTTTAAGCAAATCAAAATAATCTGTCGGGTTTGATTCAGTTGATGGATTAATATCCGGTAATTCGTCGTACCATAAATAGGTATCATTGCTCCATGATCTCAACCAATGGTTTTCATATAATATTGAACCAGTCTGATCCGGAAATGCGTCACCATTAATATCAACTCCAGAACGAGGTGATGCACACATATTTGCAAAAGT
>JAAEPH010000142.1 GCA_024232855.1 Gammaproteobacteria bacterium | reverse complement strand
AGCTGCTGCGCGAGCTGGGCATCGAGCACGATGTCAGCAGCTGCAGCTACATCGACAAAGGCATCGCCTATCTGGAAGAAGATTGCGATATGTCATTGTTCCTGGCGAAGTTCAAAGAGCAGCTGTCGGACGTCGAGCTCAACATTCACGAGATTGGCCTGAACAGCGAGGCTTTCGTACGCAACCTGCACCCGTATCCCACGCAATGACCCGACCCGAGCGCGCGGCCTTTGATAGCGTCAAACCCAACCCCGCTGGCTACGAGCTGGCGGGGATGTCGTTATGGGGCCGCGCGTACTGCAGTGTGTCCGAGTTCGCCGAGGTATTCGGTCATCCGCATGAGCATGACCCGGATGGCGAGCACGTTCAGAACTACTGGTATTTCGAAACGCCGCGCGGCCGTGTCTGTGTTCGCGATTGGCATTCATCACCCGCAGATCAATTGTCGATCTGTTCAATCGATAGTCGCGCCGCCCTGTGGACTGCCTCGTTTTTCCGCACCCTGCGGATCGGCGCGCGAGGTAAATTATGAAACCCAAAAAATACATTAATTTCAAACCCGAAATCGCGGCCAACTACTGCACCGAATGGGAGACCGACAAGTACATCCTGATTCGCGATATAGGGCCGCATGACGTCTACAAGACTGTCACTAACGCCGCCGAATGGGTGGTGAAGAACATCGTCAAACGTCTCGGCAATCGCAAGCTGTATTACATTGACAGCAACGAGCGCACCGATCAGCTGCTGATCCATGATGGCAAATTCGCGGGATTTGCTACCGGCGGCCCCGATGACGGACGATAAGAAAATTATTAAGATCACCCGCCAGGGCGCAGCACCTCGCTCTGTTTGTTTCAGTGTGACCGTCGACGAGTGGCGCGCCGATTACTTGAAGCAATGCCTCGAAGTTCCGCTGTGTCAGGGATGCGGTCGCGAGGAAGACGAGTGCAGCGCTGACCCTTGTCAGAGTGTGATGAAGGATCGCGGCGATCCGCAGTGCGATGTCTGCCGCCGTTACGTGATGAAAGGTTATCTGAACGTGGCCATTGGCTCACAGACTTGCTGCGATTGCGTGGACGTGCGCAAGGCCAGCATCCTCGAAGCATTCCACCAGCAATGGCAGGACGGCCATCCGAACGCCGATCTGATCGATCTAAATCAGAATTATGAGATCGCTGCCGCCGACAAAAGCGGTGGTTACGTTGCAGTGTGGCTTTGGGTATCATTACCAGCGAAGAAGACCGACAGTTGAATGAACGGCCACCACGGCCAGGAGGGTATCGGCATGTAGTATAGCAATCGGAATAACCCGAAATAATCACATGAAACGACACTATTAAACTAGAGGAATAACCCTGTTTTTGGTACACTACCTAAGGCAGGGTTTTTTTATGGATATCAGAAAGTTGTTGACATTATGTATAGACCAGCAGTATTGTTCGGACTCCAACCAACACACGGAGTAACAACATGAACCAAATCAAGGTAGTTAACACAAACGGGAAGGGCCAGACCTACCCCGTGCAAATCCCCGACCTGTATAAGATCGGCGCGCTGCTGCGCGAGAACGGCGTCACTTGGGGTGATGGCACTGATGCTGGTGAGCAGGTCATCAACACGTGGCACCTTGCCCATGATCTGATGGCCTGCATCACTGGCGGCGGCATGGCGCACCTTGTAGGCATCACCCGTGAGGATGATGAAAACGAGGAGCCCACCAAGTACGTGCGGATCATCATGGGGCACATGCTGATGCAGTGCCTACATTGGGCAAACTGCGCGGACATCAATGAAGGCTACGCGAACCAGCGCAACGACCTGAACCACCGCGCCAGCCGCGACACCTACCAGCACTTGGCCGCCGCGCTCACCAGCCTGGGGTTTAATCGGGCTCGCGAAGTGTACTCCAGCGAGGGTGACATCGAGAGTGCTCACAACGAGATCAATGACGGGAGGGCGGCAGCATGAGTGGATTCCACAAAGCGCATTCAGCCCATGAGAGAGCTATCGATCACTTCTTGGCCAAGGGCGCGCGCATCAGTGTTCGCGACTTGCACGGTGGTAAAGACGAGGACGGCAACCCCGAGCATGAGTTGTTCTTGACCAGCGATCAAGACGAGGGCGGCAACCCCGAGTATGACCTATTTTTGTCCAACGATCGCAAGCACATCATTGACGCCTGTCAGGCTACCGACCTGCCCATCCTCGCGGTCTATCTTCAGCCCGATACTGACACCGAGTATCGCTACTTGTTGACGTTCAGCGTCATCGACAAAGGCATACCGGACGAGACTATAAATGACTGGACAGTACCGTGCGACAATGCAGACCAATGGCGCATCGATGCTGAGAAAGAATTTAGCAGTGTGGTGTTCGGCCACCACCCCGCCAGCTGGGTGAATCACAAGGTCGCAGCAAGGGCGGCATCGAAGGTGTACCAATGAGCGCGCCCAAGCGTGACATTATTGCGGCGAGAGTCATCGACGAGCGGGAGGCGGATTTTAGGCGCGCCATCCGCGCCCTTGCCAAATACAAGTTCTGGATGTTCGGCTATCACGCCGCCAGCTGGGTGAGGCACAACCGGATGTTGAAAGGAACACCCTGGCATCAAGGATCGCCGTTCAAGCGACTGGTCGAAATGGCGGTCGTCGAGCGCGGCGAGCTGGACAATGCGCTGCCGCACGAGATACACGCCGCCAAGCGCGCCAGTGATCAGTTCGGCGAAGCAATGTTTAACATCGATGCGGAGGGCGCAGCATGAGCCAAGTCAACAGCGAAGACAAAGCCCTGTATGTGGTCGAGCACAACAAGCACAACAAGGCCGAGCAGGCGATTATCGAACAGGCGCAGCAAATCATTCTCAAGCGCTTCGAGCGGGGCGAACCAGCCCTTGATTGCCCAGCCGCTACCGGCGCTTACTTACAGGTATTGTTGGCCGCGCACGAGCATGAGGTATTCGCCGTGCTGATGCTGGACAACCGCAACCGAGTGATCGCATTCCGGGAAATGTTCAGAGGCACTATCGATGGCGCATCGGTCTATCCCCGCGAGGTAGTGAAGCAGGCGCTGGCCGACAACGCAGCGGCTGTGATATTCGCGCACAATCACCCCAGCGGAGTGGTCGAGCCCAGCGAATCAGACATCCGGATCACGGAGCGCTTGAAGTCAGCGCTGGCACTGGTAGATATCCGGGTTCTTGATCACGTCATTGTCGCCGAGAGCTGCATCTACCTGTCTGAACGGGGGCTTGTATGAGTAGCATCGACATCGCGCCAACGTGGCGCAACGCGATCCAGATATTGATCATGGCGCTCGAAAACGGCACGGATCGCGGCAAGCAACAGGCACGCGCCGAGCTACTCGCCATCGGCGATCAGGTGGACAACCTGCTACCCGGCAACAGGCACGCGCCGAGCATCGAAGTTGCCGCGATCTGGCTTGATACCAAACAATTGGGGGAGGTATACACCGATGACCGATAGCTATGACTTCGACACAGTGACTCAATACGTCGAGCACGGCGGCACGCATTGCCCAGAGTGCAACACCGAAATGGACAACCTTATCGCAGGCCGACTGCAAGATGACGGAGACGGCGCCGTTACTCGCCACTACCGATGCACCCACTGTAAAGCTACATGGCTCGAGAGATACATACTCGATGACTGTGTGCCAGAGCGCCACGGCAATCATCATAACCAACAGCAGCTTTTCGCCAGCACCGGATAAGCCCCGCGAATGTGAACGTATAGCGAGCGCTATGCAGATACATCACATTTAGCCCATTTCGAGAGATTTGGGCTTTTTTTTGGAATTACCGCACCAGATCACCGTTTCAGAGCTCACTAGCGCACGTGAGAGCGACGATCTCATGTTGAGTAATGACTGCATATCGCCTATATTTGAGCCTGTCACACGAGAACTGAGAGCATCTACCGCATGACAAAACACTTTGCGCAGGCCGTATTGAACGGGAAGCAGCGAGACTTTGTGAAGCTCTACCTGGGTCGCAACCAGCGATATCACGGGAATGCAACCCAGTGCTACATCAAAGCATACAGCTGCACGAACGAACGAGTGGCGCAGGCCAGCGGCAGCAGGCTTACCAAGCATCCGACCATTGCCGTCATGATCCAGAAGGCACGGCAGCACGCGCAGGAACAGATCGGTGTCGATGCGGCTTTTGTGTTGGAGCAATCGGTTCACCTGTATGACGTTGCAATGGGCAATGTGAGTGTTGAGGTTGATGTAATCGACAAGCAGGGCGCCGTGAGCACCGTTGAGCAGCGAGATATCAATCTCACAGTAGCAGCCAAAGGCTTAGAGCTGATCGGCCGCCACACGAGCGTACAGGCCTTCCAGGACAATGTTGAACATACACACACCCACCAGCTGGAGCGAGCGCTTGCTAAGGCCCACCAGAGCATAGAAGCGAATGCCCAGCCGCGTGACATCACAGCTGAGTGCGTAGTGCTGAACGACGACACCCCACACCCACCCGTAGAGGAAGGGGAAAAGAGGGTGCATCAAGCCGGAGGTCACGATCCGGCCGGCGGCGCCCAGGGAGAAACGGCCGCTCAGAGCGCCGGGGCTGCGGGGAAATAATATATGCACCATTCTATGCAAACGCTTGGGGCCCCATATCAGGAGTCCCGGAAATATCTCCACAGAAATATCGCGGGGGTCGGAAAATGAGCCTCATACCGGCAAATATGGGCAAAAATGTCGCGGGATCAACAAAACGGGCAATATTACCGTTTCCTTATACTCGCGGTTTCATTGACTTTTGTCTCCGGATTCCCGGGGATATACCCATCGGCAGAAATGTCGTTTTTTTAATACTTTGGGGGAATTATGCCAGTACATCGTAAGAACAAAGACTCGGGTAGCCGAGGGGATAACTCAAACGCGCGGTGGTTCACGTTGAGCGTGATTCGCAGGGGGAAGCGGAATCTGCTCGCGAAAATATCGCGTCGCGGTACGCGCTTTACACGCAAGCTGATGAAGCGGGCGCGGAAGTCGTATCACGACCGGCAGGGGATTACTGTCGAGTTCCCAGCGAGGAACATGCGCCGGGTCGGGAAACGTCGTGGCCTGGCCGGCACGATGGACGGTCCGTTTCGCAGCTCGAGGCGAGGGTAAGCGGATGAAGACAGGGATACTGAATGACCGGTCACCGCAGCTCGGGGCTCGCTGCAACAAGTGTCACCGGCTGGCCCCAACCGAAGCGATCGGGGATTACTGTGGTTTCCTCCAACCCGACAACAGTTACTGCGCGGGGGCGTTCGAGGCTCAAAAAAAATCGAACGGCTCCGCCGTTAATCATCAGGAGCAGGTTCAAACAGCTGCCGATCGGCGGTCTCAGGCGAGGCGCGATATCGGTTATTTGATCAAATGCCTGTCGCCGAAGGAGATGCGGCTGGAACCGGATGTACCCGAGGGCAAGTATCCAATCAACCTGTCCGTGTCAAGAACATTGGCGGCTCAGTGGGTCGAGTCGCTCAAGATTGCCATGAGGCAATTATGAACAGACGTGAATTTTTGAAGGCCGGCGTGGCCGCTGCGGTTGCAGTGACGCT
>JAAEPH010000141.1 GCA_024232855.1 Gammaproteobacteria bacterium | reverse complement strand
GCCGACTGTGCACGCGCATGGCCGCGAATTTCATCGACAGTCTTCTGGCCGATGCCTCGCGGCGGATGGTTCACCGTGCGCTCGAAGGCGTTATCCGCGGTGGGACTCGAAATCATGCGCAGGTAGGCGAGCGTGTCCTTGACCTCGGCACGCTCAAAAAAGCGCAAACCGCCGTAGACGCGGTAGGGAACGCCGCGCGTCACCAGGGTTTCTTCAAACTGGCGGGACTGTGCATTGGAGCGGTATAAAACCGCGATTTCATTGCGGCTGCGCCCCTCGGCAACCCAGCTCTCGATGCGATCGACGACAAATCGCGCCTCGTCTTTTTCGTTATAGGCCGAGTAATAGGTAATCAGTTCACCGTCCGCACTCTGCGTCCACAATTCCTTGCCGAGGCGCGAGCGGTTATTGTCGATCAAGGCGTTCGCGGCTTTCAGGATAGTGCCGGTGGAACGATAATTCTGCTCCAGCCGGATCACGCGGGTATTGCTGAAATCCTTTTCAAAGTGATGAATATTCTCGATGCGCGCGCCGCGCCAGCCATAAATCGACTGATCGTCATCGCCGACCACGAAAATCGGCGTCTCCGTGCCTGCCATCAATCGCAGCCAGGCATACTGAATCGCATTGGTATCCTGGAACTCATCGACCAGGATATGCTGAAAGCGGCGTTGGTAGTGCTCGCGAATATCGTCGTTATCGCGAATCAATTCGAGCACACGCAACAACAGTTCGGCGAAGTCGACGACACCGGCGCGCTGGCACAACTCTTCGTAAAGCCGATAAATCTCCAGCATTTGCTGATGAATCGGATCCTGGCCCGGATCGACATGGGCCGCGCGCATGCCTTCATCCTTGTTGTGATTGATAAACCATTGCGCCTGTTTTGGCGGCCAGCGGGCCTCGTCCAGGTCGAGCTGTCGAACCACGCGCTTGACCATACGCAGTTGATCGTCGCTGTCGAGAATCTGAAAGCTCTGCGGTAGCCCGGCAGCCTCGTAATGCAAGCGCAGCATGCGGTGCGCAAGCCCGTGAAAAGTGCCGACCCACATGGCCGCGGCAGATATTCCGAGCAGTGCCTCGACGCGCGCGCGCATTTCCGCGGCCGCCTTGTTGGTGAAGGTCACCGCGAGCACACTATAGGGCGACAGGCCATCGACCTCGCACACCCAGGCGACGCGATGGGTTAACACGCGTGTCTTGCCGCTGCCGGCGCCGGCCAGCACCAGCAACGGGCCCGGCTCGGCGCTGACGGCGTCGCGTTGACTATCATTGAGAGAATCGATTAAGTGGGATACGTCCATTTGCGGCAGGCATCAATCACGAGTGGCTATTGTAACAAGTCGGTCTGCGCGCGTACGCAGGAATTCAGCTTTCCCATTTTTTGCGCGCAAGCTGGTCGCTGTCGCGCGAGGCAACCCACTGGCTACCCTGTTCGCTAACCTCTTTTTTCCAGAAGGGCGCCTCGGTCTTGAGATAATCCATGATAAATTCGCAGGCGGCGAAGGCATCGCCACGATGCGCGCTCAGGACCGTTACCAATACGATTTGATCGGCGGGTTTGAGATCGCCGACGCGATGAATAATACCCAGGTCGACAAGATCCCAGCGATGTTGCGCTTTCGCCGCGATGCCCTTTAATGCACGCTCGGTCATGCCCGGGTAATGTTCCAGCGTCATCTGTTGCAGCGTATTCCCCTCGAGATCACGCACCAGGCCGATGAAGCTCGCGATAGCACCGACATCGCTGCGCCCGGCTAACAGTTCGCTGTTCAGCGCGGCAATATCGAAGTCCTCGGCCTGAATCCGGATAATCATGCCGACTCAATCAAAAAACTGCGCAAACGGCAGGTAGTTTACGGTTTCACCCGCTCGCACCGCCTGGTTCTCGGCTATCTCGACGAATCCATCTGCCCACACGGTCGAGGTCAGCACGCCGGAGTCCTGGTTCGGAAACACCTGCACCACGGTTTGCCCATCGCCATCGCACACCAGGCGCGCGCGCAGAAACTCGCGCCGGCTGTCGGCTTTGGGCCAGTCAAAATCGGCGCGTAGCGGCAACGCGATCGGCTTGCGCCAGTCGCGGCCCTGCATGACCTGGATCACCGGGCACACTAACAGGCAGAAGGTCGCAAACACCGATACCGGGTTACCGGGCAGACCGATAAAGGCGGTTTCATTGATTTGCCCGTAGGCGAGCGGTTTGCCGGGTTTGATCCCAAGTCGCCAGAGGCGCAGTTCACCGAGTTGCTCGATAGCGATGCGCACGTGATCTTCATCGCCGACGGATACCCCACCACTGGTGACAACGAGGTCCGCCTGGGTCGAAGCCTGCAGCATTGCCTCACGAGTCTCCGCGAGCGTGTCTCCGACCAGCCCCAGGTCGACAATCTCGCAACCCAGTGACTCCAGCATGCCGTGCAGCGTATAGCGATTGGAGTCGTAAATTTTACCGCTTGCAAGCGCCTCGCCGGGTTCGACCAGTTCGTCACCGGTTAAAAAAATGCCGACGCGTAACGGCGTAAACACCGGCAGACTCTGCAAACCGACCGACGCCGCGAGCCCGATATCCTGGGGTCTGAGGCGACAACCCCGTTGCAGGATGGCGGTACCGCTGCGGATATCGTTTCCAGCGGGGCGAACATTCTGCCCGCTGGGCGGACGCTGCTCGAAGCGGATACCCTGGTCGTCAACTTCTACCCGTTCCTGCATGATGACCGCATCCGCGCCCGCGGGGACGGCCGCGCCGGTAAAGATTCGCGCGGCGCTACCGGCCGCCAGGGTTGTGGCAGCATCGCCCGCGGCAATGCGCTGCGACAGCGGAAGCCGGGTGGCGCCGCTGGCGGCGAGGTCGGCGGTATTTATGGCATAGCCATCCATCGATGACATGGCGCAAGCGGGTACGGCGATGCCGGCTACTATGGTTTCGGCGAGAACGGCGCCGCGCGCCTGCAGCAATGGCATTTCAACAGTATTGCCGTGCGCCGCGACACTTCCGGTCAATTGCGCCAGGGCTTCGTCGTAAGCCAGCAGAGGGGTGGTATCACAGTGGTTCATGGCTCGACATTAGACCGCAAACAGGACGCTCCAGGCAACCGCGTTCTGACACTTGTTGCAACCGGCAGGCTAGCCGACATCGGTATAGTCCTGGCGCTCGCCGATCCAGTTGCGCAACAGTTCGCCGCGTTGCCGCGCGTACTCGGGCTGCTGTAGCAGTTTTGCCAGGGCCTCGACCTTCGAGAACCATTTCTGGTCGCGCATGAGGTCGGCTATCTTGAAACTTATCTCGCCGGTTTGACGGGTACCGAACACTTCTCCGGCGCCGCGCAACTCGAGGTCCTTTTGTGCGATCGCGAACCCGTCCTGGGTAGCGCGGATAATTTCGAGGCGGGTTCGCACCTGTTGGGAAAGCCCGTTCCTTACCAGCAGGATACAGAAACTCTCGCGACCACCACGCCCGACGCGACCGCGCAGCTGGTGTATCTGCGCCAGGCCGAGCCGTTCCGGATTTTCAATGATCATGATGTTGGCATTGGGTACGTCGACGCCGACTTCGATAACCGTGGTCGCCACCAGAATGTGAATCTCGCCCTGCTTGAAGGCGCTGACAACGGCCTCCTTCTCGGCCGATTTCATACGCCCGTGCACCAGTCCCACCGACAACTGCGGCAGTTGCCGCGACAGTGATTCGTAGGTCAGTTCCGCGGCCTCGCACTGCAGCGCTTCTGATTCCTCTACCAGGGTGCAAACCCAGTATACCTGGCCACCCTCGGCACAGGATTCGGCAACCCGTGCGATCAAGCTGCCACGCTGTTGTTCGGAAACGATCGATGTCGTCACCGGTTTGCGCCCCGGGGGCAATTCGTCGATTTGCGAGTAGTCGAGATCGGCGTAAATCGACATCGCCAGGGTACGCGGTATCGGCGTCGCGGTCATGATCAACTGGTGCGGCATTTCATCGTCGCGGGTCTTGCGTTGCAAGGCGAGGCGCTGGTCGACGCCAAAGCGGTGTTGCTCATCAAAAATGATAAAACCGAGGCGCTTGAACTCGACGCTGGCCTGGAACAGGGCATGCGTTCCGATCACCACCTGCGCCTCGCCGGTGGCGATCATATCGAGTTTCCGCGCCCGCTTCCTGCCCTTGTCGGCCCCGGCCAGGCCGGCCACGGTTATCCCCAGAGGCTCGAGCCAGTTACAAAAGTTTTGTTGGTGTTGTTCGGCGAGTATCTCGGTCGGCGCCATCAACGCCGCCTGGTAGCCTGATTCGATGACCGGCAAACAGGCGAGCGCCGCGACCACGGTCTTGCCCGAACCGACATCGCCCTGCAACAGTCGTATCATCGGCTTGTCGGCGGCGAAATCATCGGCCAGCTCGGCCAGCACGCGTCGCTGCGCGCCGGTCAGCGTAAACGGTAGTTTATCGATCAAGCGCCGTGTCAGCCTGTCCTCGCCAACCAGCGTCGGGGTTTTCCTGCTGCGAATCTGGCGCCGTCGTTCGAGCAATGCGAGGCGATGCGCGGCCAGTTCTTCAACCACGAAACGGTGCTGCGCCGGGTGCCGGTTGTGCGCGATCAACTCGCTGTCGCGAAGGCTTTGCGGGCGGTGTAAATCGAGCATGGCCGAGGCAAAATCCGGAAAACCGTTTTCATCGAGCCATGCCTGCGGCAGGGTCTCGTCTATGCCCTGCGATTTCAGTTTCGTGATCACCTGTTGCAGGATGCGTTTCAGGGATAACTGGTGCAGACCCTCGGTTGTCGGGTAAATCGGGGTCAAAGTCGTTAGCAAAGGCGGGGGGTTGTCGCTGTCGATGACCTCGACTTCCGGGTGTATCATTTCGAGCTCGCCCTGCGCCAGGCGTACTTCACCGAAGCAACGCAACCAGTTGCCCTTCTCGAACAGCTGCTGTTGTTTGGCGCTGAAATAGAAAAAACGCGCCGTGATCATACCGGTATCGTCGGCCAGCCTGGCGACCAGCACGCGCCGCGAGCGCCCCTGGCGGCGAAAGTGGACAGAAGCCTGTAAGACCTCGGCTTCTATCTGGCTACGTTGTCCGGCTTGCAGCGAACCGACCGCCGAGACAAAGGTACGGTCTTCGTAGCGCAGCGGCAGGTGAAACAGCAGGTCGCGCTGGGTTTGCAAACCGAGCTTCTGCAGCTTCTCGGCCACCCGGGGACCAACACCTTCCAGGTAGCGCAATCCCTGTGTCGACCAGTGTTCCATCGGGGCGCTATTCGATAACCAGTACCGCATCCATTTCGACGCCAACGCCCTTCGGCAGGGCGGCGACACCGATGGCCGCGCGCGCCGGGTAAGGCTGCTGAAAGTACTGCGCCATGATTTCGTTGACGGTCGGAAAATTGCCCAGGTCGGTCAGAAAGATATTCAGTTTTACGACATCCGCGAGGCTGCCGCCGGAGGCCGCGGTAACCGCCCTGAGATTGTCGAACACGCGCGTGATCTCGGCTTCGATGCCGCCACCGACAACTTCCATGGTGGCCGGGTCGAGCGGTATCTGGCCGGACACATAGACCGTGTTATCTACCTTGACCGCCTGCGAATAGGTGCCGATCGCCGCCGGCGCGTCGTCGGTTTGAATGATGGTTTTTGCCATGGCTGGTTTCCCGCTTGAAAAATCGCGATTATGCGGGTATTCGCCTCGCTGGCAAACCCTATTTTCGCCAGATGCGATTGACCACCGCCAGACTTCTCAGCTTTTTCATGATGCGCGCCAGGTGGATGCGATCGTTTACCGTGACGACAAACTCGATGGTCGAGATGCGACCGTCTTTTTCGGTCAGGTGGACATTCTCGATGTTGGACGACATGTTGGCGATGGTAGCCGCGAGGGTCGCGAGCACACCGCGCTGATTGGCGACCTGGACGCGCATATAGGCCAGGTATTCACCCTCGACATGATCCGACCACTGCACCGAAAGCTGCCGGTCCTCCTTGCTTCGCTCGGTAATATTGGGGCAGCTGCGCTGGTGAATGACGATTCCCTTTCCGGATGACATGAAACCGGCAATTGCGTCCCCCGGCACGGGCCGGCAACACTTGGCAAACGATACCACCATGCCTTCGGTGCCCTTGATCGCAAGCGGTTTGCCGCTGTCGTCGAAGCCCGTGTTATCGCCCTCGATATCGAACATTGCTTTCGCCACCAGGCTGGAATTACGATTGCCAAGGCCGATTTCGGCGAGCAATTCCTGCTCGTCGGATATGTGATACTTGTCGAGTATTTTTTTGAACTTATCCTTTGCGATGGCGACATCCTTGCCCTTGATGTGGCTGACCGACTGTTGCAGCAAGCGCCGGCCGAGGGAAATCGCCTCGGTCTTTTGCAGCGACTTGAGGAAGTGGCGGATATTGGTGCGAGCCTTTGCGGTATTGACAAAATCAAGCCAGCTCGGGTGCGGACGGCTCGCTTCCGAACAGATAATTTCAATGGTCTGCCCGTTGTACAGGCGGCTGCCGAGCGGTGACATTTGGTGATCGATGCGCGCGGCAACGCAGGTGTTACCGACGTCGGTATGCACCGCGTAGGCAAAATCGACGACGGTCGCGCCACGCGGCAATTTCTTGATATCGCCCTTCGGCGTAAACACGTAAATCTCGTCCGGAAACAGGTCAACCTTGACGCTTTCCAGAAACTCCTGCGAGCTGCCCGACTTCTGCTGCATCTCGAGCAGATTCTTGAGCCACTCCAGGGCCCGCGTCTGCGCACTGCCGCTACTGCCGCTACTGCCTTCGCCTTCCTTGTAAATCCAGTGCGCGGCAATACCGGATTCGGCGAAGTAATCCATTTCGGTGGTACGGATCTGTACCTCGATAGCGACGCCATGGGGACCGAACAGGCTGCTGTGCAGCGACTGGTAGCCGTTGGTCTTGGGAATGGCCAGATAATCCTTGAACTTGCCGGGTAAAGGCTTGTAGAGGTTGTGCATGACGCCGAGGACGCGGTAACAATCATCCACCGACTCGGTCATGATGCGCACGCCAAAGACATCGGTCAGTTCCTTGAAGCTGAGTTTCTTCTCCTTCATCTTGCGATAAATGCTGTGGATGTTTTTCTGCCGGTACTTGACCGTGGCGTCGATATTGCTTTCCTTGAGGCGCTCGCGGATGGCGGCCTCGATGGTGTTGAAGATTTCCTTGCGGTAACCGACCACCTCCTTGCAGGCGCTTTCCAGCGCCCGGTAGCGCATCGGATAGGCCGCCTTGATCGACAGATCGAGCAGTTCATGGCGCATCTTGAAGATACCGAGCCGATTCGCGATGGGCGCGTAGATGTCCATGGTTTCCTTGGCGATACGGCGGCGCTTGTGCGGCGGCATCGCATCGAGGGTACGCATGTTGTGCAGGCGATCGGCGAGCTTGATGATGATGACGCGAATATCCTTGACCATGGCCAGCATCATCTTGCGGAAGTTTTCCGCCTGCGCCTCGGCCTTGCTGCGAAAATCGATCTTCGTCAACTTGCTGACGCCGTCGACCAGTTCGGCGACTTCATCGCCAAACTGGGTGGCGAGTTGCTCCTTGGGCGTGGGCGTATCTTCGATGACATCGTGCAGGATTGCGGCGATAATGCTCCGGCTGTCCATACGCATCTCGGCAAGAATGCGCGCGACCGCGACCGGGTGGCTGATATAGGGCTCGCCCGACACCCGGCTCTGACCTTCGTGGGCCTCGGCGCCAACCAGGTAGGCGCGGTAAATTTCTTCTACCTGCGCCGGTTCGAGATAGGCCTCGAGTTCACTGCACAGGTCCGAAATCAGGGTTACGTCATCGCTGACGCCGACATCGGCGGCGATGACTTCAAACAGATTGGCGTAGTTCGCCCCCATCACGCTCCAGAAAGGTTGTTAAGACACTAGCTTAATGGAGTTTTATAACACATTTACAGGGCGCTGGCCCAATAAAGCCAGACCGGCGAGAATTGCCGGCCGTGTGCTAAAACTGATTTAAAAAGAAACGCTTACTCGGTTTCTTCGGCTTTGAGACTGGCCTGTGCGATCTGGCGGATCAAGTCATCATCGGTTGCGATTTTTTCGATCTCGGCCTTGGCTTCCATTTCATCCATGGAAGACGCATTGATCAGGTTTTCGGCGATTTCGCGCAGGGCGATAACCGTGGGCTTGTCGTTTTCGCCCGGCACCAGCGGGTCGGCACCCTGGGCGATCTGGCGTGCCCGCCTGGCGGCAAGCAATACCAGGTCAAAACGGTTTTCAACGTGTTCGAGACAGTCTTCTACGGTGATTCGCGCCATGCGATTTGGTCCAGGATCAAAAAAGGGGCGCAATAATAGCGAAAAAGCCAGTAAACCTAAAGGTTTTATCGATATTTATTGCGGCCTGTGGGCTAGTCCATTTCGCTCGGAATGGAGTCGATCAGCGACTGGTTTTTGAGCATCTGCCGCGCCAACGTCAACCCCTGGGACTGGATAATCGCATCCAGGTCGAACAGCGCCTGCTCGAAATCATCGTTGATGACCAGGTACTCGGCGTCTTGATAATGGGACATTTCGCGATCGGCGTCACGCATGCGGCGCTCGATGGTGACTTCATCGTCGGTACCGCGCGCGCGCAGGCGTTGTTCGAGTTGCTCACGCGATGGCGGCAAGACGAATATGCTGACGGTTTCCGGCAACTTTTTCTTTACCTGGCGCGCACCTTGCCAGTCGATTTCGAGAATGACGTGCTTGCCGCTGGCCAGTAGCGCATCGACCGAAGCGCGCGCGGTGCCATAACAGTTGTCGAATACTCGCGCGTGCTCGAGGAATTCATCATCCGCTACCATTTGATTGAAAACCGCGAGCGATACGAAATGATAGGCCTCGCCGTCAATTTCATCCGAGCGAATCTCGCGCGTCGAATGCGATACCGAAACAGCCATGCTGGTGCTGCGCTTTTCCAGTAATGCCTTGACAAGGCTGGTTTTGCCGGCGCCGGACGGGGCCGAGATGGTAAACAGGCATGCAATGCTCACTAATAATTCCGCTTCATTCGCTTTCGTTTCTGATGGCGATCTATTGTAATGACAGATTCACTATAGACCAATACACTGCCCGCACTAAACTGCAAAAAGTGACTTAATGCCGAGCCAGGAATACCTGCAAAGATTTGACGGCCTGGGCCGTGTTTTCGGCGTCAGCGCGCTCACCGCCCTACAACGGGGACATTTTTGCATCGTCGGTATCGGCGGCGTCGGTTCCTGGGCAGCCGAGGCCTGCGCGCGTTCCGGTATCGGCAAGATCACGCTGATCGATCACGACGATATCGACATCGGCAACACCAACCGCCAGATCCACACCCTCAGCGAAAACCTCGGCCGCGCCAAGGTTGAAGTACTACGCGAGCGCATTCTCGCCATCAACCCGGAGTGCGAATGCAGCGCGGTCGACGATCTCGTCACACGCGCCAATCTCGCCAGGTTCAACTTTTCGCAGTTCGACTACGTCATCGAAGCGATCGACCACGTCAGCCACAAAATGAGCCTGATGCATCATTGCCGGCGCAACAAGATTCGCTGCATTTCGACCGGCGGCGCCGGCGGCCGCAGCGATCCGACCCAGATCCAGGTCAAGGACCTGACCCTGTGTTTCAACGACCCGCTGCTCGCCAAGGTACGCTCGCATCTACGCCAGCAGCTGGATTACAGCCGCAATCCGAAGCGCCGTTACGCGATGGATTGCGTCTTTTCCAGCGAGCAGGCGCTGTACCCGGCGGCCGACGGCGCGGTCAGCCACGAAAAGCCGGAATCTCCCGAACGCACCACGCTCGATTGCAACACCGGTATCGGCTCCTTCGTCGGCGTCACCGCCTGCTTCGGTTTCACCGCCGCCGCCCACGCCATCCGTAAATACCTCAGATCCCAACAAACCGAACCCAAGTAACCTCTCGCAGAGACGCGGAGGTCGCTGGGGCCGCGGAGGCATTGATGACATTCCACGGCAGGATTAATCCCATTAAATCTCCGCGTGCTCTGCGCTCCCCGCGCCTCCGCGAGAAACCTTCCCGGGTTCCTGTTTGTGCGGGGATGACGCTAGAGGTCGATGGCGCCGAGGTTGAGGTTGTGCTCGCGCGCGCATTGTTTGGCGATTTCGTAGCCGGCGTCGGCGTGGCGCATGACGCCGGTGGCGGGGTCGTTCCACAGTACGCGCTTGATGCGTTCGGCTGCGGCGTCGCTGCCGTCGCAGCAGATGACCATACCCGCGTGCTGGGCGTAGCCCATGCCGACGCCGCCGCCGTGATGGAAGGAAACCCAGGTAGCGCCGCCGGAGGTGCTCAGCAACAGGTTGAGCAGGGCCCAGTCGGAAACCGCGTCGGAGCCGTCCATCATGGCCTCGGTTTCGCGATTGGGGCTCGCCACCGAGCCGGAATCGAGATGATCGCGGCCGATCACGACCGGCGCCTTGAGTTCGCCGGACTTGACCATGTCGTTGAAGGCCAGGCCGAGGCGATCGCGGTCACCGAGACCCACCCAGCAGATACGCGCCGGCAACCCCTGGAAGCTGATGCGACTCTGCGCCATGTCGAGCCAGTTGTGCAGGTGCGGATCGTCCGGAATCAGTTCCTTGACTTTGGCGTCGGTCCTGTAGATGTCTTCCGGGTCACCCGATAGCGCGACCCAGCGGAACGGGCCGACCCCGCGGCAGAACAGCGGGCGGATATATGCGGGGACAAAGCCCGGAAAATCGAATGCTTTTTCGACGCCCTGGTTGAAGGCTTCCTGGCGAATGTTGTTACCGTAGTCGACGGTCGCTATTCCCTGGTCGTGAAAGTCCAGCATCGCCTGCACGTGCACCGCCATCGACTTGCGCGCCTCGGCCGCGACCCGTTCGGGATCGGTATCGCGATTCAACGTCCATTGCTCCATGGTCCAGCCGATCGGCAGATATCCGTTCACCGGGTCATGCGCCGAAGTCTGGTCGGTGACGATATCGGGTTTGACCCCGCGCCTGACCAGCTCGGGCAGAATTTCGCCGCCGTTACCGACCAGCCCGACCGAAAGCGCCTCGCCCCTGGCGCAGGCTTCATCGATCATGCCGAGCGCCTGGTCGAGCGAATCCGCTTTCTTGTCGAGATAACGGGTGCGCAGGCGGAAATCGATGCGATCTTCATCGCATTCGATACACAGCATGCTGTAGCCGGCCATGGTCGCGGCCAGCGGCTGCGCGCCGCCCATGCCGCCGAGGCCCGAGGTCAGGATCCACTTGCCGCGGGTATCGCCGTCGAAGTGCTGGCGTCCGGCCTCGGCGAAGGTTTCATAGGTTCCCTGCACGATGCCCTGGCTACCGATATAAATCCACGAACCCGCGGTCATCTGCCCGTACATCATCAGGCCCTTGCGGTCGAGCTCGTTGAAATGTTCCCAGTTGGCCCAGTTGGGCACCAGGTTGGAGTTGGCGATGAGCACGCGCGGCGCGTCGGCATGGGTTTTGAAAACGCCGACCGGCTTGCCCGACTGCACCAGCAGGCTTTCGTCGTCGTTGAGCTCGCGCAGGCATTCGAGGATCTTGTCATAACACTCCCAGTTGCGCGCGGCGCGGCCGATACCGCCGTAAACGATCAGCTGTTCCGGTTTTTCGGCCACCTCGGGGTCGAGATTATTCTGAATCATGCGATAGGGCGCTTCGCTAAGCCAGCTCTTGCAGGTCAGTTCGCTGCCGCGCGGCGCGCGGATTTTACGGCTGTTGTCGGTACGGTCTAACGGCATCTTGGTATCCTCATTTTTTTGGGCTCATGCCTGGCTGCTAGCGCAGCTGGTATTCGTTGGTGGCATAACGTGCGCCGAGTTCGTAGCGATCCCCGGGGTAAGTCAATGTCACGTGGGTGACCACCTGCTGCTGGTGCCAGGTGCGTCGTGTTAGTTGCAGGCAGGGTTGCCCGCTTTGCATGGCCAGCAATTCACGCTCTTCCCGCCGCGGAATCACGGCGCGCACGCGATGCTCCATTTCGTCGGGCTTGAACTGCTGCAGTAAATAGGCGGTCGGGGTAATTCGCGAAAAATCCTGGTCCATGAATTCAGGCATCGCCGCCGGATTGACGTAGCGCGTTTCCAGCTGGATCGGCAGGTCGTCCTGGTAATGCGCCGCGCACAGGTAGTAAACCCGGCTGGCGGTGGGTAATTCCATTTGGCGGGCGATTTCCACGCTTGCGCTTATCGTTTCCTGGCTCAGGATCCGGGCACGGTGGCGCTTGCCGTCCGCCTCGATTTCGAGCGCAATGTCCTGTAACTCGATCAGGCTCGCGTGGCGCGGCACCTCCGCGACGAAGGAACCCAGTCCGTGCACGCGCTTGATCAATCCTTCCTGGGTGAGCTCGCGCAGGGCCCGGTTGATCGTCATGCGGCTGACCGCGAGTGCACTCACCAGCTCGTTTTCCGAAGGCAGTTTCTGTCCCGCTGGCCATTCACCGCTAGTCACGCGCTGCTGAATGATTTTCTTGATCTGCTGGTAAATCGGCTCGGGCGCGGCCTTGCTGATGTTGTCGAAACTGTCGAGGATCGCGCTCATGCGGCTACCTGCCGCGCGCTGGTACGCCACTTGCCGGCCTGCATTACCGCCACGCAGGGATTGATACCGATACGGTAGCTCAGTAACGCCGGCCGCTCGACATCCCAGACCACGATATCGGCCTGTTTACCGGCCTCGAGCGAACCGATTTCCCGCGCAAGACCGAGTGCGCTTGCCGCATTCAGGGTCACGCCGCGCAAGGCCTCGGCCGGGGTCATGCGGAACAGGGTGCAGGCCAGGTTCATCACCAGCAGCAGCGAATACAGGGGCGAACTTCCCGGGTTGGCGTCGCTCGCCAGCGCGATCGCAACGCCCTGCTCGCGCAATGCCTGCAGCGGCGGCAGCTGTTGTTCGCGCAACACGTAAAACGCGCCCGGCAGTAACACCGCGGCACACCGGTTCCGCGCCAACAGGGCAACGTCATCGCTGTTCAGGTATTCGATGTGATCCACCGACAGCGCACCGCGCCGCGCCGCCATGACGGCTCCGCCGAGGTCGCTGAGTTGCTCCACGTGCGCCTTGATCGGCAAGCCCAGCTGCTGTGCGCGAGCCAACACGCGCTCGCCCTGCTCGACGCTAAACGCGATCGATTCGATGAACACGTCGACGGCATCGACCAGGCCCTCGGCATGCGCTTGCGGCAGCATTTCGTCGCACACCAGCGAGATGTAATCATCGCCGCGCCCGCTGTACTCCGGCGGCAAGGCATGCGCGCCGAGAAAGGTTTTCTGCACGCGCAGGCCGAGCTCTTTTTCAAGCAGGGCGGCGACTCGCAGCATCTTGATTTCATTGGCGCAGTCGAGCCCGTAACCCGATTTGATTTCGAGCGTGGTGACGCCCTCGCTCATCAATTGCTGGACTCGCGGCAGGGCCTGATCGAACAACGCGTCGGCACTGGCCGCGCGGGTCGCATTGACGGTCGAAACGATACCTCCACCGCCTGCGGCGATGTCGGCGTAACTCACGCCCTCGAGGCGCTGCTCGAATTCATCGGCGCGATCGCCGCCATACACCAGGTGGGTGTGGCAATCGATCAGACCCGGGGTCAGCAAACGCTGCTTACAATCGTACACTTCGGCGCCGCCGGCGGAAGGGCATTCGCTCATCGGCCCGCGCCAGGCGATACGATCGCCATCGACCAGCAGCGCTGCGTCCTCACGCAAACCGTAGCCCGAGTCGGTATCGACACAGGCGAGTGTTGCATTGATAAACAAGGTTTGAGACATTAAGGTTTTCAGACCGCTATACTTGTATATACAAGTATGCTACGCTGCTTATCGCGCAATTGCAAGACGAGTTTATAGATGACAACAAAAATCTGGGCCGCTACGGCGCTGCTCAGCGAAGGCTGGGCCAGCTCGGTTGAAATTTCGATCGATACCGGCGGAAACATCGCCGGCGTTACCGCCGATTGTCCCTATACCGACGGCGACCGGGTCGAATTGTTGATTCCCGCCATCGCCAACGTGCATTCGCACGCACACCAGCGCGCGATGGCCGGCCTCGGCGAACGCGCGGGCAATCGCGAAGACAGCTTCTGGACCTGGCGCAAGGTCATGTACCACTACCTCGAACGCATCCAGCCCGAGCACCTGAGGCACATCGCCGCGCAGCTCTACCTGGAAATGCTGAAGCATGGCTACGGCTGCGTCGGTGAATTCCAGTACCTGCACCACGCCGTCGACGGCGGCGCCTACGATAACCGCGCCGAAATGAGCCTGCAGTGCCTGCAGGCGGCGCGTAATGTCGGCATCGGCTTCACCGCCCTGCCGGTATTGTATCGTTTCGGCGGTTTCGGCAGCGCCGACCCGCTGGACGGCCAGAAACGATTTTTAAACGACGCCGACGGCTTTTGCGAGATTGCCACCACGCTGCAGGGCGCAACCGCCGGTGACGCCAATTGTTCGGTCGGTATTGCCCCGCACTCGTTGCGCGCGATCGACCGTGACCTGCTTACCGAAGTCATTGCTTCACTCGACGGCCTCGCCGCCATACACCTGCACATCGCCGAGCAAACCAGAGAGGTAGACGATTGCCGGGCCTGGAGCGGCCAGCGCCCGGTCGAATGGCTATACGATAACTTCGACGTCGATCGCCGCTGGTGCCTGATCCATGCAACGCACATGAATGCCGCCGAGACTTCCCGCACGGCCGGCAGCGCCTGTATCGCCGGCCTGTGCCCGACCACCGAGGCGAATCTCGGTGATGGTTTTTTCAACGCGGTCGAGTTTTTCGAGCACAAGGGCAACTGGGCAATCGGCTCCGACAGTCATATCTCGATTGACCCGGTCGAGGAACTGCGCTGGCTCGAGTACGGCATGCGCCTGCAAACCCGACGCCGCAATGTGCTGGTTTCCGAAGCCACGATCAATACCGGCCGCAACCTGCTCGATGGCGCCTTGAGCGGCGGCGCCGGCGCCTGTGGTCGCCGCATCGGCAGCATAGCAAGCGGCTATCGCGCCGACTTCATCGTTCTCGATCACATCCATCCGCGCCTGTACGGGCGTCGTAACGATGACTTGATCGACAGCTGGATTTTTTCCGGGAACGACAACCTGGTGCGTGATGTCTACATCGGTGGCGACAAGCTCATCGACAACGGTCATCACGCCGATGAAGAGCAGATCGCACAAAATTACCGCGACACGCTCGACCAACTGGCAAACTAGAGGACACGACATTGACCGATAAGCTGATTCTGACCCCGGGAGAAACGCGACTTGCCGAACTGTGCCGAATCTATCGCGAGGACGTCCCGGTAAGCATCGATCCGGGCTGTAAGCCGCGCGTCGATGCCGCGGCCGATGTAGTCGCCGACGCGGCCGCGGGAGAATCCGCGGTTTACGGCATCAACACCGGCTTCGGCAAGCTTGCCAGCACCCGCATCCCCGCTGATCAAACCTCACAGTTGCAACGCAATTTGATCCTGTCACATTGTTGCGGCGTCGGCGAAGATCTCCGTCCTGCCGTGGTGCGCCTCGTCATCTCATTGAAAATGTTGTCGCTGGGACGCGGCGCCTCCGGAGTGCGCTGGCAGCTGATCGAGCGCCTGCAGGACCTGTTGCAACTCGACCTGATCCCGCTTATCCCGTGTCAGGGATCGGTCGGCGCTTCGGGTGACCTGGCGCCGCTGGCGCATTTGACCGCGGCCATGATCGGCGAAGGCCATGTTCGATTCCAGGGCCGGCGCATGTCCGCCGCCGACGCGCTCGAGGCCGCCGGCCTGGAACCGCTGCAACTCGGCCCCAAGGAAGGACTGGGTATGATCAACGGTACCCAGGTCTCGACCGCGCTGGCGCTGGCGGGATTGTTCGACGGCTGGAGTCTGGCGCAAACGGCCTTGATCTCGGGCGCACTGACAAGCGATGCCCTGATGGCTTCCACGGCACCGTTCCGTCCCGAAATACACGCACTGCGCGGCTTGCGCGGCCAGATCGATGCCGCCATGGCGCTGCGCCAGCTGCTTTCGGATTCAGTCATTCGGGAATCCCATCGCGACAATGACGAACGCGTACAGGATCCTTACAGCGTGCGCTGCCAACCGCAGGTCATGGGCGCCTGCCTCGACCAGCTGCGCCAGGCAGCGGCAACGCTCGAAATCGAGGCCAACGCGGTAACCGACAACCCAATCGTCGTCGTCGAAGACGGCAGTATATTGTCGGGTGGAAACTTTCACGCCGAACCGGTCGCGTTCGCCGCGGACCAGTGCGCGCTCGCGATCAGCGAGATCGGCTCGATTACCGAGCGCCGGATTGCCATCACCGTCGACCCCGCGCAGAATTTTGGTTTGCCCGCATTTCTGACCCCCGATCCCGGTCTCAATTCCGGTTTCATGATCGCGGAAGTAACCGCGGCGGCATTGATGGCCGAAAACAAGCACCGCGCCACGCCCTGCTCGGTCGACTCGACACCGACCAGCGCCAACCAGGAAGACCACGTGTCGATGGCCTGTCACGGCGCGAGGCGCCTGGCCGAAATGAATCACAACCTCGCGCATATCGTCGCAATCGAGCTGTTGATCGGCACCCAGGGCGTCGAGTTTCGCGCACCGATCGCAACCAGCGGGCCGCTGTGGCGGGTCATGCAGTCGGTACGCAAACGGGTTGCGCCACTGCGGGGCGACCGCTACCTGGCCGACGACATCGCCGCCGTCGCACAACTGGTGTCCGATCGCAGCATTATCGATGCGCTGGGCGAAGAAAACCTGCTACCGGGATTCGATCAGTGAAACCCGCGGTCACGCAGGGAGACGGCCCGGTTCTGCTCGCGCAACCGCACGGCGGCACCGGGATACCCGATGCCATTCTGCAACGCCTCAATGCGCAGGGCCACGCGCGCGCCGACACCGACTGGCACATCGGACGGCTTTACACGGGCTTGCTGGCCGATGCCAGCATCGTCAGCACCCCGGTTCACCGTTACGTCATCGATGCCAACCGCGACCCGGCCGATGAGTCGCTGTACCCGGGGCAGAATACCACCAGCCTTTGCCCGACCACGACCTTCGACGGTGACCCCATCTACCTTCCTGGGCAGGCGCCGTCGCTGGATGAAATCGAGCAGCGCCGGCAACAATACCACCAGCCTTATCACGATGCCCTGGGCGAACAACTGCAGCGCATTCATCAACGGCATGGC
>JAAEPH010000140.1 GCA_024232855.1 Gammaproteobacteria bacterium | reverse complement strand
TTTTCCTGCCATTGAGCTGTCCAAAATAGTGGCAGCAGGGAAGCTATTGCACGGCGTCGATGTCAGCGCTAGGTCGATGTCAGCGCTAGATTAAACACAAAATTGGTTGGCTTGTTTAGATTTTCGGGTGTATTCGGTATCTCCGTGCCAGATAATCGGCGTGAACTCTTGATTATTGGATCTGGTTATCTGGAAATATAGCTTTTATACTTCTTATACCTGGTAACAGGTCGATTTTACTAGCCGGATCGCGGTGCAACAATTGGCCGCAAGCCATTTTTTAGGATAAAGGGAGAGCTAAAGAGGCGAGAGGGGTTCTTTTTAATTACTCCGTCTCCTTTTCAGGGCAAATGACGGTTATTCATTGGGTTCCTGGTTCGAACTCGGGTCGGGGAACCACTCACAAGTAAAAGCCGGGGTGAACCGTCTCAACCGGCTTTTTTACTTGCCTGCAACATCCTGACCTTATAAAGGGTACCGTCCCCTTTCTAATGGGATTGGAAAAACTGCGAATTTTGGGCGATTCGGCGGGCTATTCCGTCGCTTCGGGCCCGGACTGCGAGCCGGCATGGGGCGTCACTTTGACAGCGGGAGCCTGGCTCGAGGCATCGCGCACATGTTCATTTGCAACATTGCTGCCGGCCTGGAGATAACCCTGTGCGATTTCGGAATCCTGTTTCCACAGCGCCTGTGCTGCGATGACGCGCTCGACAGGATCGACACTCCTGTTTAACAGGACATTCCCAAGCGCCATAGTTGCTCTTTCACCCCCGATCTGTCCCAACGCCGTTAGGCTTTGTGTCCGCACCGTGAAATTCGTATCCTGCAATGCCGATTCGAGCTCGGCGACCGCGCGTTCATCCTGCAGGGCTCCGAATGCGATCGCAACGCGCGAACGCACCAACGAATCAGGATCCGTATGCAGCAGCACGGACAGTTTTTCCACAACGGCCTCTTCATCTGCTTGTTGCACCAGGCGCAGCACCGCCTGGCTGCGCACTATCGGCTCTTCGTGTTGAAGATCGCCAACGACTTCGGCGTGTTGCGTGGTTTCGTCACCAGCCTCGCCCGGTCCCAACAGCCATAACTGCGATAGCATGCGCTGAAATTCGGCGCCTTCGCCTTGTGAGTAAAAGAAGATACGGTTGGTGTTAGCGACAAGACGCTCGACCGCTTCCTGCACGGGTCGTTTTTCAAATGAGCCACTGATTCTCGGGAAATCGTGAAAATCGGCGACCTGGACGAGCTTGAATCCCGCGACTTTGCCGATTTCGGCCAAAACCTGCGGCAATGGCGCATCGTCGAACTCGGCCGTAAGCAGGCCGTCTTTCAGTTCAATACGAATACTTGCGCTGTCGGTCAGCGTGTCGCCGGATGCCGCCATCCCTGCAGGGCTTGCCAGGTTTAACAGGAGGAATGCAAGCAGTAATACCAGGTGGTGGGCAGGTTTCACGTCATTGCCAGCCTGGAATAACCCCGGGCGGATGTCCGCCCGGGGTTGTCCTGCTGCCTGATGCTAAGCTGTCTTACACCTGTTTTCATGATCCGCAGTTCGCGGTGTGATCCGCCAATGCTTCTTTTACTTACCTTTTTTAGCCATCGCGTATTCCAGCACGGTGTAAGCGACCGCGTCGACATTGACATCCAAGGCGTGCAGGTTGATGTTGTCGTAGGTGTCGCAGGCGAGGTGGTAACAGGGGTCGTACGGATCCCCGGCCGTGCCGCCCCATATTGCCGCTTCCTCGTCAGTCTTGATGCCCTCGGCGCCAGTAAACAGGCCGCCCGACGGAATTCCAACCGCCATGAAGGGACCATAGTCGGAGCGACCGGTAAAGTCGCTACCCTTGAAGGGCTCACCTACCATGGTGTAATACTCTTCGAAGGTTTTTTCGATCTCGGCCGATCCCTCCGGACCGGGTCCTGCACCTACGCCGTCGGAATCATCACCGTCATAGATAAAGAACACGTGGTTTGGCGAACCGATCATGTCGAAATTCAGGTATTGTGCAATCTTGCCCTGATCTTTCTCGCTCAGATTGTCGACGTAATGAGTCGAGCCTACCAGTCCGGACTCTTCCGCACCCCACCACGCAAATCTAACCTTGTTGTGTGTCTTGGTCTTCGCCATCCCCTCCGCAACTTCGAGGATTGCGGCGCAAGCGGAACCGTTATCCTGGATGCCGGGCCCGGCGTTGACCGAGTCGAGGTGGGCGCCTGCCATGACGACCTTGTTATTCTTGCCCTTCTTGCTCTTTTTACTCTTTTTACTTTTCTTGCTCTTTTTACTTTTCTTGCTCTTTTTGCTTTTGTTGCCTTTCTTCGATTCGGCAAGCACGTTGAAGGTCGTGGCCTCACCCCGGAACACGTCGGCGATCATGTGCAATTTGAGCTCGTCGGTTTCGTACCATTCCACACCACGCTCATAGGTCGCGAAAAATACCGGTATACCGCCGGCATAATCCGATCCCAGGGTACCGTTCATCAGGCCCTTACGATCATCCGTATTGCCCTGGTTGAAAATAATAGCGCCTATGGCACCCGCGGCCGCCGCATTCTCTCCTTTTAACCCGAATGAACAGGCACCGCGTTGAATCAGGGCAATACCTCCAGCTGGAAAATCAACAAAGTCAGCAGCTTCGCAACCACTGGTCGAGGCGTTGTCCGTGCCCAGCTTGAGATCCACCGCAGTAACCGGACCATCCACATCTCCGGGATCGGTTTGCGACATCAAGGTGTAATCGGTCTCCTCGGCATATACCGTCCCGAGTTGCTCCAGCGTTGATGCGCCAAGCTCAATGAAGGTATTGAACTGAAAGGGTTGGACCGTGACTTTATAGTGAGCGTCCTTCAAACGGTCCTCGACGTAATGAACCGATTCATCGTAGCCGGGCGTGCCCGATGTTCGAATGCCGTTGTTGGCGTCGGCTATCGACTGAAATACTGCCTGGTGTTCACGCGCTCCGTCGAGGGTGACACATTCGAGCAATTTATCGGTCTTGTTGTTATTTTTGGATTCGCAGGTTTTTTTTCCAGCGAAGGCGCCGGGTGATGCCGCCAGGCTGATGCCCAGCAAACCTAGGGTAATGAGTAAGCGTAAAGGGTACATGGTTGAACCTCCGAAAGTTGTTATCGTTATCTTGATTTTTCTGACTCACTGCGTACAGCCGGGCGATTATATGAATTTATGTGCGTTTAGTCCATTTTCCCTTTCCCGGTTGATCACTCACTACTTGCAGATCGACTCACAGGGCACGCCATCCTGATCGCTATCCAGCGAAGTTCGACCGCACTGTCGTAGATAGTATTTCGCCTCTTCACATGACGTCATTTCTCTGCAATAGCGTTTCGAACCGCATTGAAAATCGGTTGGCATTGGGTTTACATTGGGCGTTCTCTGGCCCCTGCGCCAGGCCCAGGGCGGGATAGCATTTGCCTCGCTCCACAGGCCGAGCCTTCCTTGCTTCGCCTCATTAACCGCGGCTTTATAGCGCTCTCGGTCTTCCACGGGTTGCTCCCCAGCATAGTCCAGCGGATACGGGCCGCACATAATATTCTGCATCATCGCGGTGTCACCCACGGTGCGACCCATGGGGCCAACGACTGCGTACATGTCAAAAGCAAAGGCAGTATTGTCCGGGTTGCGGCCATAGGGCGGCTTGTAACCGACCACGCCGCAGCAGGCTGCCGGAATACGAATCGACCCGCCAATATCGGAGCCCGTCGCGAGCGGCGAGGTACCCGTTGCGAGACTGGCGCCGGAACCTCCGGAGGACCCTCCACAGGTGAATCCGTATTTCCATGGCGTGTGCGTGGTGCCGTGTAAACGCGAGTCGGTAACTCCCGAGCAGAAAAACTCGGGCGTGGTGGTGCGCGCATGCACGATGGCGCCTGCGTCCAGCAACCGCTGAACCGAGTAATGGGTTTCGGTACTGACGTTGTCTTTCAGGTAAAGCGATCCGGTCGTCGCCGGTTGGCCGTCGATATGCATCTCGTCCTTGATGGCGATGGATAGTCCCTCAAGCGCGCGGATATTGCTGTCGGAGCGCGCGTGTTTTGCCTCCGCCTCGCGCGCCTGCTGCATGGCTTCATCGAACCAGGTAAAGGCAAAGGCATTAATTGGCGGTTCGGTTTGCGCGGCCCGGTCGATCAACGCCTGCAGGTATTCGACCGGCGACAGGGAACGCGATTTGAAACGATCGAGTACTTCGGTAGCCGGCAGGTAACAGAGTTCGTGATCGATGGAAGCCGTGACAGTTACTCCTTTGCTTGTAAATCTTTAGAAATCAGGGTGAACATTCGCAGCAATCAACTTGCGAGTGTAATCGTGATTGGGCGCTTTAAATATGGTCTCGGTATCGTCTATTCAAAGGCAGGCCGCCTGGTGCTGCTGAAACAGGAGATGATATCCCGCAAATCCAGTTGGACAACGGTGATGTATACCACCGGTTTTGTCGCTCACTATCGCCGCAAAACAAAGGGGACGGAGGGGCTGTTTTCTACCCCGCCGTTCCCTTTCTTCCTTTTTTATAATCTCAACCGATATTTTTATTGCCTGCGATGTCACACTATCAGTCACCGCGTAGCTCGCTTTCTTGAACGCCAGGGTGTACTGGAGCGTGACGCAGAAAACAGCTACCTGCAACTGGAAGGACTGGATGAAGACCCCATGCAGCAACTCATTGGTTGCTCGGTCAGTTACCGGATCGCCGTGGGGCCACAGCAGGGGCGCAAGGTATTCACGCTACAGACCTTGCCGTCCGTTGAACCTGATGATCGATATG